>JAIFMA010000117.1:2141-5739 GCA_020048795.1 Rhodoferax sp. | reverse complement strand
GCGCGACCGCCAGCAACCGCAAGTCAAACTGGGCAACGAGTTGCAGCTCAACATCATCGAGATGCGCAAAGCCGACCGGCTCAAACTGGCCCCGTCAGAACTGGCTGATTTGTTAACATTCTTTGAACACTGGCAAGAGGAGTCCATCATGGCGAACATCACATCGACGGCGGTTCAACAAGCGTTGGACCGGCTCAAAACCATCAGCGCCGACCAGGCCACGCGCCACCAAGCCTGGGTGCGCGAACGCGCCGTGTGGGATGAAATCTCCGAAAAGCGGGCTGAGCGTGAGTTGGGCAAGCTTGAAGGCAAACTTGAAGGCAAGCTTGAAGGTCAGGCGCTGGTGCTGGCGCGCCTTCTGGAAAAACGTTTTGGCGCACTGCCTGACGACTTACGTGGCCGTCTGGACCATGCGACCGACGAGCAGTTGGAGCATTGGACCGATGCTGTGCTGGATGCCCCAACCCTGGGCGCTGTGTTTGCCAGCCACTGATGTCGAACTCTGCCCTGCAGAACAAAAACTTTTGAGGCGATGGTCTGCGCTGGCGCAGTGAATTTGGGCTGAAAAACGCTACAAAGTCAGTAGCTTCCTGCGCATATTCTGCATGGGCGATCGGGCAAAAAAGCTTCAGGCTTTAGCTTGCGGCGACACCAACTCAGGCCTGCGCCATGTCGATCACAAACGCACAGCCCAGGCCCGGTTTGCTGCGCAGTGTCAACCGGGCGTTTTGCAGGTTGAGCAGGGCCTGGCACAGGTACAGGCCGATGCCGGTGCCTCCCGGGTCGCGGCTGGCGGGTGCGCCATTCGCCAGCCGCTGGTGTTTGACGAATATCCGCTCCTGCTGGTCGTAGCCAATGCCTGGGCCAAAGTCGCGCACCCGCACCCACACGCGCCCGGCCCGGTGGCGCAGGCCGATGGTGATGCGGGTCTGGCCGCTGGTATCGACCCCGGCATATTTGGCGGCGTTGTCGATGATGTTGAGCAGCACCAGGTTAAGCACGCGGGCGTCGATGCGCACGCCGGGCGCGTGGAAGCGATCGTCCAGGCCGATGCAAAGTTGTGGATGGCGTAGCTGAACCTGTTGCACATTCAGCCCGATCTGCGGCAACAAATCGATGCCGCTAATCTGTGTCTCGGGGCTCGGCGCAGGGCGGTCGCTGGCCGACAACGCCAGCCGGTCGCCTTCGATCCAGCGCCGGATCAGCGCGTCAGCCTGCTGCACCGACTCCACAATGTGCTGCGCGTGGCGCGATGCGACCTCGTCGCCAATGCGCTGGATCAAGTCGGCCTGGGCACCGATGTTGGCCAGCGGGTTGCGTAATTCGTGCGTGAGCAGATCGACCAGCGCCCGGTTGTGCCGGTTGGCAGCGGTCTCTTTGTCAAGTTGCTCCCCGATCTTGAGCCCGGCGGCGTAGAGCTGGCGCTGGTTCATGTGCCTCTGCCAACTGGCAAACAGGCCAATGCCGTGCACAAACACCAACCATTGCGCCAGTCGAAACAGGTTGGCTTCGATGACCGGGTTGACGATGAGCGCGGTGATGCCCAGCACGGTGAAAGCACTGGTGTAGAAAATTTGCCGGTAAAAATGGAACGGCAGCAGCAGGTACAGCGCGAACAGCATGCAAATCATGTTGACCGCGCCGATGAACGCGTAGTCGGCGTGCAGCGACAGCACCATGAGGGTCAGCGCAATGGTCATCACCACAAAAGACTCAAGCACCAGGCTAAAGCGCGGCGACTGGGCATGCCAGATCGACTGCACCAACAGCCAGATAGCGCTGGCGGGTGTGGCCAGGCGCACGCCCAGCACCCAGGGGCTGGCCAGTGCCTGCGGCTTCTGAAGGGCATCAAACAGCAGCGATGCCATATTGAGCAGCAGCATCAGCGCGGCGATGTACATGAAAAAACCGCGCTGCGCCTGCAACTGCATGCGCCGGAACTCACGCTCCAGCGCAGGGTCAACAAAGGTGGCGCTACGCCAGTGAATGGCGTGCCCGGGTGGCATCTGGGCGGGCTGCAGCGCAGCGGGCGGGGCTGTGGTCATGGTGGCTGTGGCCAATCAGTGCCGGCCCAGGCGGGCATTGAAGCTGTAGCCCACGCCATAGATGGTGGACAACGGAAAGCTGCAGCCCGAGGCCTCAATCTTGTTGCGCAGGCGCCGCATCAGTACCTCCAGCCGGCGCGGGTCGTACACGTCGGGCTCGCAGCCGAGGCTGACGATGAGCTCGGCCTTGCTTTGGGGCACGCCGGGGTGGTCGACGAAGCAGGCTAGCACCTGCACCTCGTTGCGGGTGAGTTCAAGCACCGATCCATCGGGGCGGTGCAGCTGCCAGGCAGCGGCATCAATCAGCCACTGCGGTGTGTCGGTCTGCGCCTGGGGCAGCTTGCGCTCAAGCCGGTGCAGCAGCGCCACCAGTTCTTGCGGCGCCACCGGCTTGTGCAGGTAGTAGTCGGCGTCGGCGTTGAGGCCCTGCAGGCGCTCGTCGAGCTGCCCACGCGCAGTCAGCACGATGACTGGGCCATTGTTGTCGGCGCGGTGCAGCGCCACCGCCTGCAGTCCGTCGCCGTCGGGCAGGTTGCGGTCCACCACCAGCACATCGCAACGGTGGGTGTGGCGCCAGGCCTGAAAGCTCTGGAGCGAGCCGACACCGCTGGCGGCAAAGCCCTCCAGGTTGCAGATGTCGCACAGCGCCTCGCGAAACGGCGCTTCGTCTTCGATGAACAGGATGTGCAATGGCATGGTTAGTGTGGAAGGGTGCGCCGCGCAGGCCTGGTTGACGATCAGCCCAGCCCGCTGCAGCAGGGGCGCTATGGTAACGAATCAGCGCCGGCCGGCTGCTACGTGTGAGCCCAAGGCAGTCATGTTCCAATAAATTCCGGCACGCTGATGGTCAAGAACATCAAATGCAGTGGCAGCGGCCCATCCAACCTGACCGTGATAGGCAACACCCTGATTTTCAGCCGATGACGGTATCCACGGCACCGCTGCCTTTTGTCACTACCGGGTCAAATTCACCGCCACCCCACTGCCCTCGCCTGCCGTGGTCATCACCAGCCCGAGCTGCGTTTTGTTGGAATTCAAGGCCCCGACTCCAGTGAGTTGCGTGACGCTACCCGCGCAAGTCTCGGCAATGACCACATTCACCACCGCCTTGCTCTCCGTGCGCAAGCTGATCTGCCCGGTGTAGGTGCACCCGGTGGTTCTGCTGCCGGTCAATGCACCGGTGCTGCCAAGCGTCCAGTTCACCACCCCAGGCCCGAGTGTGGCGCTCCAGTTGCCGGCAAATTCAGCCAGCACCGCCGGGGTGTCATACCGCGCCTGATAGACCAGCGCAAACGGCTCGGTTTGACCGTTGCCAGAAATCGTGCCGCTCAAGCTGCTCTTTTCCACCACTGTCGCTGCAGCACTGACGTTATCAACGGTGGTCGAACCCAGCGTGTAGCTCTTGCCACTGCCACCAAAGCCGGCAGCCTGCGCCGCCAGGCTGGCCTTGACCAGCCGTGTGGTGGTGGTGGCACCACTGGTGCTGCTGATGACCGACCAGAGCTGGCCATCTGGCAACACGAGGGTGGAGCTGGTCGCTGGGGCATCGGTGG
>JAIFMA010000117.1:0-2092 GCA_020048795.1 Rhodoferax sp. | reverse complement strand
CCGCCGCCACCGCAAGCGGTTATCAAAACAGCGGCCAGCACAGCCGCCAGGGTGCGAACGGGGGCGTGCAAGGTGCGTGGGGCAGATGAATCGCAAGTCAGTTTGGACATGGTATTTTATAGATCAAATTGGCCGCTAGCACAGGTAGTGTATGCGCTAGCAGCTATTGTTTTTGAAGTGATTGAGGTAAGCCGCAGCGGCTGTCGTCAGAACCAGAAGCCACCTGGCGGGAGCTCAGGCGCATAGCCCACCAGGCTCAGTGGCACGGTGCCCGCTGCACCGGGGTCGGTGATGGTGCCATTGACCTTGCCATCGGCATCAAACTCGCCACCGTCGGCAATTTTGAAGTCCAGCCGCAGTTTGCCGCCTTCTTCCACGATGGCGCCGCCATAGGCCACGCTAGCCAGGTTGACCCAGACCTGGTTGACGTCTTGCTTCCAGTAGCCGTTGATGCCGATGCTGGCATCGACATACAGGCTGAAGGTCTCTGTGATGGCAGCCCCGGCGCTGCCGGTGCCGACGGTGGCGCTGAATGAGATCAGGCCCAGCGGCATGTTGACCCCTGCTGGCAGGTTGGTGGGGGCGTCTTTCTGGCTGATGCTGGTGATGTTGGCACTGTTGTTGTCGGCGCTGTCCACCTTGCCGGCCTTGCTGTCGGCCACCAGGCTGACATAGGTGCTGGGTGCGCTGCCGGGAGCGGTGACTGCCGTGGGGGTTTGCAGGAAGGTGGTGCTGGCCACCTGGGTTTGTGTGCTGTCTTTCAGACCATCGCCATTGCCGTCACCGGCCACCGGGGTGCTACCGGGCGTGGATATCAGACCGGGGGCGGCGTCCTCTTTGACATCGGGTATGCCGTCGGAGTCAGGGGCTGGCGTGGGGGTGGATGGAATAGGTGTCGGGTCTGGATCGGGTGTTGGTGTTGGTGTTGGTGTTGGTGTTGGTGTAGGCGTAGGCGTGGGCGTGGGCGTGGGAGTGGGAGTGGGAGTGGGAGTAGGGGCGGGTGCGGGAGCCGGGGTCACCACCGGCACCACTTCAACCGCCGTCACGTTGCTGCCCACTGTTGGGTCACCCGCTTCGGGCACGTTCAGCACGGTAACCACCAGGCTTTGCTGCTCTGAGCCGCCGTTGCTGCCGGTGATCTTGACATCCACCGTGTAGGTGTTGTCGCCTGCAGTGTTGCCCAGGTCGTTGGGTGCCTCAAAGTTGGGGGCGCTCAAAAAGACCAGGGCACCGGTGCTGGCGTTGACGCTGAACTTGGTGGCATCCGCGCCGCCGGTGATGGTGTAGCCCAGCGTGCCATTCACTTGCGCGGTGTCTTGCAACGTGATGTCGGCCACGGCGGTAGTGTTTTCCAATAACACTGGCAACAGGGTGTTTTCTGCCAGGCCACCCGGGTCCACGATGGTGCCGTTGGCGGTGCGGTCGGCATCGTAGGCACCGCCGTCGGTCAGCGTGAATTTGACCGTTGACTTGCCGGTCGTGGTGTTGTTTTCCACCCCGGTGGCAATGTTGGTCCACTTGTTGGTGACGTAATTCCATTTGTAATAGGTCAACTGCTTCAAACTGGAGTCGACCGTCATCGAAAGCTGTGCCGTAAAGCCGGGTGTCTGCTGTGCATCGGCGATATCGAAGGCAAACTGCCCCAGCGGCATTTTGATGTTTCGGCTCAGTCCGGACGGCGCCGCGCTGTTTGTGGCCGCGTTGATGCTGTAGCCGCCGCCCACAGCCAGCGTCGCCGACCGCCCGTTCAACTGGGTGCTGAAGTCGTACGAACTGGTTGCCGGTGTGGCGTTGCTGATGCCGTAGTCGCTCAGGCTGACGGCATCGTTGCCGGCGGCATCCTGAATGGCGGCGGCATCGTCGCCACTGGTCGGGTCGGCGTAGCTGAAGCTCATCTTGTCGCCAAATACGGGGGCATTGGCCAGCGTCAGGTTGAGCTTTTTGGCATCCGTGCCGTCAATGGCCACGGCGCTGATGGCGTTGTTGACGACGCTACCGTTGACCTTGATGGTGAAGGCGCTAGTCAAGGGCACGGTGCCGGCCAAAGCTTCACCGTAGGTCAGCGTTAGCGCCGTGCCATTGACGGATGCGC
>JAIFMA010000072.1 GCA_020048795.1 Rhodoferax sp. | reverse complement strand
TTTGGGGTCGGATCCCAATTCGGCACTCTGGCGTGTGCCTGGGTGACGGGGCATCACCGAATTGGGCTCTGACCCCAATTCTGCGGGCCATTGGCCCCCGGGCAGGCCCACTGAGTGGCCAGAAATTTATGCAAAATCAGGCTCTAGCGCTTATACAGCAAGCGTTGGCAGCTATTGGTTTGATACCACTCGTGGCATCATGCCGTGATATTGGGGTCGCTGGCTTCGGTGTCATCCCCATGAACGACAGAGCCAAACACCCCCACGTTGGTGACCCGGTGCCGCAGGACAAAGGCTCAGATGGCTTGGTGCTGGGTTTGCATGGCCAGCGAGGGGCGCATTTAGAGTTCGCCAGAGAAGGCACGGTGTTGGAGGGATGCGAACAGTCTATCGAGTTCCTGCAAGGCGGCGCGGTGGGTGGCTTTGAGGGCTTCGACGGAGTGGATTCTTGTGGCGAAGGTTTGTTGGAGGGGGAGCGGGGGAACATTTAACTGAAAGCCTTTAACATCTTGCTGGTTGATGCTGGATTGATTAACTGCATTTTTTGAGCAAGAAAGGATTTGGTCTTTGATAAATTGTGTCTGCAAGAATTGAACAATGTAGATCGGGTTAATTGCACCGCGCCTGAGTGTGAATCGCATCATGTTTGACTCAAATACAGTGGCCTCCGACAGCGGAGGTATCAGGGCACTTTTCCCCAGATATTCGATGCTGTTGACGCGGTTAATCACGATGTCGTCTTGGCGCAGGCTATATAGGTTCAATTCGTTATCCGACAAACGAACACGTTTTAGCATGTCCAACTTTGTCACTTTCCCATCGTAAAACGCATCAATCCTCAAGATTGGAGTTCCCGTCCCGTAATCTGACGATGGTTTGTACAAACCGTTTTGTGGGCCACTGGTGTCCATCAATTCATGCAAGGATGCAATGGGCCAGCCTTTTGGGTTTGTTGACGGGTCCCCAAACATCTCAATGAAAATCGACTGCGTGAGGATGTCCAGTTGCGCCAAGGCTTCCCGGCGTTTGGCTCTGAGCGCATCGGCTTGGTCGAGGATGGCGGCGATTCGGCGTTGTTCGGGGAGGGGTGGCAACGGAACTTGAAATTCCCAAAAATCACTCATCACCATCCGTGGCATCTTCGCGCCGGCCACCGTAGCAGTTGCGAAGCTCAAAAATTCCTGTGACCGCAAGTAGAAAGCCAAGTATTCGGGCAAAACTTCATTCAAATTGCAACGTATCGGAACCAGTTCTGTAGTTGCATAACCCGCTTCACTTGCCACGACCACTTTGTTCAGATAGGGACGAAGTTTTGAGTACAAAACTGTTTTTGACTCAAATGCAAAAGTGGATGGTCCGAGCTTTTTCGGTCTGACGTTGACCTTTTCAATAACCCGACCAGTATGCGATTCAATCTGGTCTAAGTTCAGGTTCCAAACCTCAGCTTCCGAGGGCTCAGGCTTCACCTTGGCCGCAGTATCAATAAGTGTGCGCACCGCCCGCCGGGGCCACACACTCACGTCAACCTCCCGTCAATCCCGCCACTCTGCTCCAAACCCGGGTTATTGGGGTCAGAGTCCCTGACTTGGGGTTTTGCCAAAATGCCCCGGCCTTTGGCCGGCCCTGCGGGTGCTGCGCAGGCATATTGGCATCCGACCCCTGGACTTGGGGTTTTGCCAAAAACCCTAGACCTGTTGGTTGGGGTGGCACCGAGCAATCCAATAGCCGGAATACTATTTAGTTTATAGCTGCCAGCGCAAGCAGGTCTTGCGCTAGAGGCTGATTTGGCTTGTAAATTTGTCATGGATGCCCGGCCGCGTAGGTCGGGTTAGCGCAGCGTAACCCGACACCGAGTCACTATTTTGTTGATAGCTGCCAGCGCAAGCAGCACGGGCGTTAGAGGCTGATTTTCCATGTCAATCATGGGTATTGCCGGGCCACGTGCAACAGATTGAATACGGTCACGGTGGTATCGGTTTGTTCAAACACCACGACATAGCTGGGATGTACCACCAGCTCCAGCGTGCCGGGCTTGCGGCCTTTGCGGCGCGGAAAATTGGGGTCGGTCAGGCTGTCCACCTGCTGGTGAATGCGGTCTTCAAGCGCCAGAGCCGCCGTGAAATTGTGCTGCGCAATGAAAACGACCACGTTATCGATGTCAAGCAAGAATCTATCGGTTTTCTCAACTTTCAGCATGAGGGTTCTGCCGCACGCGCCAGTTGCATGGCGTGAACTTTGGCGCGCAATGCGGTTCGGCGCGCCCGGGCCTCTTCGTCGCTCAACACGCGGTTTGTGCCGTCTGCCAGTCCGTCGATAGAGGCCTGTACCTTGGCATCAAACCAGCGGTCGTAGTCGGCCTGAATCTGCGCGGCTTCGTGCGTGGCCCTCAAAGCGGCGCTGCGGTCGGGGCGGGTGGTTTTCTCTAGCGCGCGGTCTTCGGGCCGCCACCCGGTAGTGTCCATGCGGCATTCATTCCAGCCGATGCTGCGCAGCACTTGCAGCGCTTTGCGCGGGTCGGCAAAGCGCCGGGCTTGCTTGCGCGAAGTGACCAGAATGGCCTCGTCGCGCAGGGTTTGCACGCTGACCAGAAAGGCCGCCCCGTCGCCACGCAGCGTGATGCCGGTCACGCCGCCGGCCAGGGTGGTGGCTTTGAGTTGCTCAAGGTTGAGAGTTTGCATGGCGGGGCCTTTCGACAATCAGAGCGGGATGATCGCGCAGTTTAACTATTTTTCGATCATCAATTAATTGTTATTTGATTCTCGCAATGCGGTTATTCGGCCTTTTCCAGCAGGGCTTCCAGTGCCTTCATGCCGCAGGCGATTTCGGCCTCCAGCACGGCGAGTTTTTTCAAGATGGCCTTGCGCGGCAGATGCTCGGTGGCCGCGGTTACCACTTCTTTGTAGCGGTTGCCCCCCTGGGATCCTGCAGGGCTTGTGGAGCATCGGCTGCAAATCGACCGCAGAGGTCCATGGCTCCTAGAATCAACCGGTGAAAACCTCTTTGACACCCATGTCAGCGACCCTGCGCCGCCCGATCCGTGAACTGCCCGCCGAGCTGATCAGCCAGATTGCCGCGGGCGAGGTGGTTGAGCGCCCGGCCTCAGTGGTGCGCGAGCTGCTTGACAACGCGCTCGATGCCGGTGCCAGCCAGATCACGCTGCGGCTGCTGGCCGGTGGTGTGCGCTTGATCAGCGTGGAAGACGATGGCACGGGCATCCTGCCCGATGAGCTGCCCATGGCACTCAAACGCCATGCCACCAGCAAGATAAGCAGCCTGCTCGAGCTGGAGTCGGTGGGTACCATGGGTTTTCGCGGCGAGGCCCTGGCTGCCATCAATTCAATAGCTGACTGCGCAATCCTGTCAAGGGCTAGCGGCCAAAATCATGCCTATTTGCTGGAAGGCCAGACGGGCGAGCTCAGGCCCGTGGCCCGCAGCGACGGCACCACGGTGGAGGTCAAGGAGCTGTTTTTCAGCACCCCGGCACGGCGCAAGTTCCTGAAAACCGATGCCACCGAGCTGGCCCACTGCGTGGAAGCGGTGCGCCGGCATGCGCTGGCCCGCCCGGATGCCGGTTTTGCCATCTGGCACGAAGGCAAGCTGGTTGAGCAGTGGCGGCGCTGCGGCGAGCCCGGCAGCCTGCCCGCGCTGGAGCAACGCCTGGCCGATGTGCTGGGCAGCGACTTTATTGAGCGCTCGGTGTGGGTGGATTTTTCAAGCAGCGCCACACCGGGGCGGCCCGACTACGCACCGATCATCAAGGTTTGGGGCCGCGCTGGCATCCCCGACGCGGCCCGCAGTCGCGCTGATCAGCAGTTTTGTTATGTGAACGGCCGCTTTGTGCGCGACAAGGTCATCACCCACGCCGCCCGCAGTGCTTATGAGGACGTGCTGCATGGCCAGCGTCAGCCGGTGTATGTGCTGTACATCGAAATCGACCCGACGCGGGTCGATGTGAACGTGCATCCGACCAAGATCGAGGTGCGCTTTCGCGATGGCCGCGAGGTGCACCAGGCAGTGCGTCATGCCGTCGAAACGGCACTGGCAGCCCCGCGTGCGGGCACCCGGGCGGCCGTGCCGCTGAACCTGGGCCGCGCCCCGGTTGCTGGCCAGGTTCATGAACAAAAAACGTCTCTAGCGCCCGTCCATCAAGCGCAGCCAGCTATTAATTTTGAATACCGTGAAACGCCGCCAGGTCATCGAGTGAGTGACCTCGGTGCGCTGTGGGGCCCCGCCACGAACCCGTCGGAGCTCAGCGCCGGCCCTGCTGGCCAAGTCAGTCCCCGGCCAACACTGGCCGACCAGGCCCTTTTAACGCCGGGGCCCGATCAGCCATCGGGTAGCGCCAGCCGCCACCCAGACCCGCCCAGCGTGTGGCCGCTGGGCCGTGCGCTGGCCCAGTTGCAAGGGGTTTATCTGCTGGCCGAAAACGCGCAAGGCCTGGTCGTGGTCGATATACACGCCGCCCACGAGCGCATTGTTTACGAGCGGCTCAAGGCGCAGGCCCACACCGCCACACAGGGTGACTCTGCCAACCCCGCCCGCGGCGAACACCGGCATCGGCCACTGCCCAGCCAGCCGCTGCTGATTGCCGTCACCTTTGCTGCCACCCCCCTGGAAGCCGCCACCGCCGAGGCCCACGCCGACACCTTGCAGCAGTTGGGCCTGGAGATCACCGCGTTTTCTGCCCGGACGCTGGCGGTGCGCGCCGTACCTACGGCTTTGGCGCAGGGCGATGCACTGGAGCTGGCCAGAAGCGTGTTGGCCGAACTGGCACAGAACCAAGCCAGCAGCGTGATTGCCCGTGCCCACGACGAACTGCTGGCCAGCATGGCCTGCCACGGTGCCGTGCGCGCCAACCGCCGGCTGACGCTGGAGGAAATGAACGCGCTGTTGCGCCAGATGGAGGCCACCGAACGCAGCGACCAGTGCAACCACGGTCGCCCCACCTGGCGGCAGATCAGCCTGCGCGAGCTGGATGCGCTGTTCCTGCGCGGGCGCTGAGGGGTCAAGCAAAAACAATTTCAGGCTTGCTGATGCGCCAGGAAAGTGATTGGGCACACTGGCCCGGGTTTTTGGACCTGGTCACAGCGGCGGCAGGCGCGAATCGCGGCTGGTGCCCCTTTTTTCAAATCTGCCACCGGTTGTGGCGATTTCGGTAGCCGGATTTCAGTCGCTGCCAATCACCGTCAGCACAGTGATTTTGGGGTCGGATCCCGCTTCGACCCGCTACGGCTGCTGATATCAGGTGCGTCAAACCGAATCGGGCTCAGACCCCCATATCACGGCATGATGCCACCAGTGGTATCAAACCAATAGCTGCCAACGCTTGCTGCATAAGCGCTACAGCCTGATTTAGCACAAATTTACGGCAACTCGGTGGGCCTGCCCGGCGGCCAATGGCCCGCAGAATTGGGGTCAGAGCCCCATTCGGTGATGCCCCGTCACCCAGGCGCACGCCAAAGTGCCGAAT
>JAIFMA010000032.1 GCA_020048795.1 Rhodoferax sp. | reverse complement strand
GTGCAAGCCGGTGTGTATGACGAGTTTGTAGCCAAGTTTGCCGCCAAGGTCAGGACCGCCAAGGTTGGCAATGGTTTCGACGATGGCGTCAACCAGGGGCCGCTGATCGAAGAAGCTGCGCTGCAAAAAGTAGAGCGCCATGTGCAGGATGCGGTTGCCAAAGGGGCGCGTTTGCTGGTGGGCGGCAAGCGTTTGCCAGGTCAGTTTTTTGAGCCCACCGTGGTGGCAGACGCCACGCCTGAGATGCTGTGTGCCAAAGAAGAAACCTTTGGTCCGTTTGCCCCGGTGTTCAAGTTTCACACCGAGCAGGAAGCCGTGGATGCCGCCAACAACACCGAGTTTGGCTTGGCCAGCTATTTCTACAGTCGCGACATCGGCCGCATCTGGCGGGTCAGTGAGGCGCTGGAATACGGTATGGTGGGCATCAATGTGGGCATTCTGGCCACGGAGCATGTACCCTTTGGCGGGGTCAAACAATCGGGCCTGGGCCGCGAAGGTTCACACCACGGCATCGACGATTATGTGGAAATCAAATACCTGTGTATCGGCGATATTCTGAAACAAGCCTGAAATGCTTCTGAATAGGTAGCTGATCGCCCAATCTGGACAGGGGCTACAGGTTTGTCATGCTTCAAACCTCAACGCAAAGACAGGTCGGTACCTGAGGGTCTCTATAATCCGGCACAGTGCGGGTGTAGTTCAATGGTAGAACGGCAGCTTCCCAAGCTTCATACGTGAGTTCGATTCTCATCACCCGCTCCAGTTCTGGATGCTCATCCCGCACATTTTGGTCCCCGCTGCACTCTGCATGCGGCTCCTGCATCAGGTCGGTGATGCGTAATTCCATATTTACTCCACATCAAGTCCTACAAAAAGATGCGGTCAACCGAGGAATCTTGATACTGAAGTACCCGTAAACCACGCTATTTTTGCGGGTGCTGCGGCGCATGCTTGCATGGCATTCACTCTTGGGCGTTGGTGTAATTCCATTTCTAAATCATCCGTGTCGTTGTTGCTTCGCCTTGTCCTCCCAATGCCTCTGAAGATGCATTGAGACAAGCGTCAGCACTGCCTGCGGCTTCGCGCCTAGACACAAATGATTTAGAAATGGAATAAGGTGTTGTTGTTCCCGGATTTATTCGACTACAATAAGAATAATTCTCATTTGGGCAGCTCGTATGTCGTTCAATCAACTGACTTCTGATGTCGATCATCAGCCCATTGGCTTGCATCAACTGGCCTGCCATGTCAACGCCGAGGTGGTTGGAATGAATCCGGCGCAGGACGATGATGCGCGCAGTGTGACGCTGCGTCTGCTGGAAATTGGCTTCTTGCCAGGCGAATCTGTTCGGGTGATCGCAAATGGTTTTCCTGGCCATGATCCGCTGGCCGTGCGTGTCGGGCACACGACCTTTGCGTTGCGCAGTCATGAGGCGGCATTGGTTCAGGTGCGCCCGACGGGCTTGGTGTCGGTAGCCCGGATTTGACATGACGCATCCCAAAGAGTCTGCCTTGGAGCCCCTGCGCATTGTTTTGCTGGGCAACCCCAATTGCGGCAAGACAGCCCTGTTCAATTTGCTGACCGGCAGCCACCAAAAGGTAGCCAACTACGCTGGTGTCACGGTCGAGCGTAAAGAGGGCAACTTGCACACTGCATCAGGCCGCCATGTGAAGGTGCTTGACTTGCCCGGTGCCTATAGCCTTAACGCCATGAGTGCCGATGAGCAAATCACCCGCGATGTCATCACCGGCCACCAATCTGGCGAACCCTGGCCCGACTTGGTGGTGTGTGTAGTGGATGCCACCAATCTGCGCCTGAATCTGCGTCTGGTGCTCGAAGCCAAAGCGCTGAATCTGCCGCTGTTGCTGGCGCTTAACATGGTTGACTCGGCGCAGCGCGAAGGCATTGAAGTTGATTGCACGGTGCTAGCGCGTGAACTGGCCATGCCGGTGATCGAAACCATTGGTATTCGCCACAGTGGTGGTCACGAGCTGCTGGCCTACCTGGACCAGGTGGTTCCACTGCCGCCGGCCCAATCCAATGTGGTCTGGCACGGTTCGTCGGTCGATCAGGTCATGAGCACGCAACAGGAGGTGCGCCGCATCGTCGGGCTGGCCGTGCGAGAACCGACTGACAGCCTGCACGCGGACGATGCCATTGATGCGGTGGCGCTGCACCCGCTATGGGGTATGTTACTGCTGTGCCTGACGCTGTTTTTGATGTTTCAGGCGGTGTTCAGCTGGGCGGTGTGGCCCATGGACGGCATCCAGGCGGTGATGGATTTTTTGGCAGGTGCGATCAACGGCCACATGGCCGACGGACCGTTGCGTAGCTTGCTGGTGGACGGCGTGCTGGCTGGTGCTGGCAGTGTGCTGGTGTTTTTGCCGCAGATTCTGATTTTGTTCTTCTTTATTTTGCTGCTGGAAGACTCCGGTTACCTGCCGCGTGCCGCATTTTTGCTGGACCGGGTGATGGGCTCGGTCGGGCTGTCGGGGCGCTCATTCATTCCGCTGCTGTCGAGTTTTGCCTGCGCCGTGCCGGGCATCATGGCCACCCGTACCATTACCCATTGGCGTGACCGCATTGTGACCATCATGATTGCGCCGCTAATGACCTGTAGCGCCCGGCTGCCGGTTTACGCGCTGTTGATTGGTGCCTTTATTCCTCAGCGCAGCGTGCTGGGGGTTTTCAACCTGCAGGGGCTGGTGATGTTTGCGCTGTACCTGGGGGGCATTGTTTCGGCCATGGCAGTGGCGGGTGCATTTTCGCTGTGGCATCGGCATGGACGGCCAACACCGCTGGTGATGGAGTTGCCCTCGTACCGTTGGCCCAGTTTGCGCAGTCTGGCGCATGGTTTGTATGAGCGTGCCAGTATTTTCATCAAGCAGGTGGGTGGCATCATTTTGGCGCTGATTGTGCTGCTGTGGTTTTTGTCAAGCTACCCGGCACCGCCCGAAGGGGCAGTGGGTGCGGCCATTCAGTACAGCCTGGCGGGCCGGCTGGGGCACGCGCTGGAGTGGCTGGTGGCCCCGATCGGGTTCAATTGGCAGATTGCCATTGCGCTGGTGCCGGGCATGGCGGCGCGTGAGGTGGCGGTGGGCGCGCTGGGTACGGTGTATGCCTTGTCGGCTACCGGGGATGATGTGGCACAGCAGCTGGCTCCCTTGATCAGCCAAAGCTGGTCGCTCGCCACGGCGATGTCGTTACTGGTCTGGTACATGTTTGCACCCCAGTGCGTTGCGACGCTGGTGGCCGTGCGGCGTGAAACCAACTCTTGGCGGTATCCGCTGATGCTGCTGTTGTACCTGTTCGCCCTGGCTTACCTGGCCAGCTTTGTGACCTATCGTTTGACGCTGTTATGGACGGGGACCTGAGATGCTGCAATTGTGGATCGTTGGTGTGCTGGTAGCGCTGGCTGGTCTCTACAGCCTTTGGTATGTGCTACCAGCATCTGTGCGCCATTGGCTCGGTCGGGGCAATCGCTGGCTCGCCGGTGCGCCAGCGGTTGATTCGTGTAGTCGCTGTGGCAAGTGTTCAGCGATCTCACAGGTCAGCAGTTCACCGCTGGACAGTCAGGGTCAACCTCTTGTGTTTCACCGCAAGCCTTGATGGACTCAGGGCGCGCTGCGCCATAACATGTACATTTGGCTCGTCCGCATTGGGCGCATTGTGCTGTTGCAAATCGCTAAGTTGGCATAGCCACATGTCGCGCTTTGCGCCCATCATCGCATCCCAAGTCCGATGGCCAAATACAAGGCATATGACGCAACGCGGCCTTAACGATTGCTGCGAATCGGTGAGTCCTTGGTAATGCCCCAGGAGTTGGTCGGTTCTTCGACTCCAGGCGAGTAGGTGTTGAATTTGGCGGTGTAGTACAGCCCTAGGCCAATCAGCGCGATGAACACCACGGCACCGAGCACCAGTTTCAAGACCGTGACCCACAGTTTGGGCTCTTTTTTCTCATTCATCATCCCACCTTGTTTTTCAAGAATCAATCAATTTTCCCCAACAGGAGATATTCCATCAGGGCCTTTTGGACGTGCATGCGGTTTTCAGCTTCGTCCCAGACCACGCTTTGGGGTCCGTCAATCACGTCGGCATCCACTTCTTCACCACGGTGAGCTGGCAGACAGTGCATGAACAAGGCATCGGGTTTGGCTGCTGCCATCATGTCGGTGTTGACGCGCCAGGTGGCAAAGGCCTGCTTGCGGATCTCGTTTTCAGCTTCAAAACCCATGCTGGTCCAGACATCGGTGGTGACCAGATCGGCATCTCGGCAAGCATCCATTGGGTCGCTATATGTTTCATAGCTTGAAGCGCTTATTTCAAGAGGGCCAGTGGCTATTTCTTCATCAACTTCGTAACCCCTGGGGGTGCTCACGTTGACTTTGAAACCAAGCAGCGCAGCCGCCTGCAGCCAAGTGTTTGCCATGTTGTTGCCATCGCCCACCCAGGCCACAGTCTTCCCCTGAATGGGTCCACGATGCTCAATGTAGGTAAAGATGTCCGCCAGAATCTGACACGGGTGAAACTCGTTGGTCAGACCGTTGATCACGGGTACTCGTGAATACTCGGCAAAGCGTTCAATCTTGGTCTGCTCGAAGGTACGGATCATCACCAGGTCGGCCATTCGGCTGATAACACGGGCGCTGTCTTCGATCGGCTCGGCACGACCCAACTGGCTGTCGCCGGTGGTCAGATGCACCACACTGCCGCCGAGCTGGTACATGCCGGCCTCAAAACTGACCCGGGTGCGGGTTGAGGCTTTCTCGAAAATCATCGCCAGCGTTCGATCTACCAGCGGTTGATGCCGGGTGAAGGTTTTGAACTTGGCTTTGATAAAGGCGGCCCGCGCCAGAATGTAGCGGGTTTCGTCGGTGCTTAGGTCTGAGAACTGAAGGTAATGCCGCACCGGTGGCGCGCCTTGAGGGATGGTGCTGGGGATGCCCAGGTTGGCCGGGTTCATGTGTTTTCCTTAATAAGTGCGGTAATCAATGGGCAGAGAATGGCGACGACCTCGTCGGCTTCGGCTTGACTCAGAATCAGCGGCGGCACCAGACGCACCACGCTATCGGCGGTGACGCTGATCAACAAGCCCAGGTCAGCGGCCTGCTGCACCAGTGCGCCACAGGGTTTGGCCAGATCAATGCCGAGCATCAGGCCCTGACCACGGATTTCCCTGACGCTGCCGACCGCCAATTCCGCAGACAAGGCGGCTTCCAGTGCAGCCTTCAGACGTGCGCCCACCGTGGCGGCGTTGGCCAGCAAATTGTCCTCTTCCATGATGCGGATGGTTTCCACACCGGCACGCATGGCCAGCGGGTTACCACCAAATGTGGAGCCGTGGTTGCCAGGCTTGAAAATATTGGCAGCCTTTGGTCCCGCCACGACCGCACCCACCGGCACACCAGAACCCAGGCCCTTGGCCAGCGGCATCACGTCGGGCACAATTTCAGCCCACTGATGGGCGAACCATTTACCGGTGCGCCCCATGCCACACTGCACTTCGTCGATCATCATCAGCCAGTCGCGCTGGTCGCAGATGGTCCGTAACTCGCGCAGATAGTCCAAATGCATCGGGTTGATGCCGCCTTCACCCTGAATGGCTTCAAAAAAAACGGCGACGATGTTGGGGTTGTTGGCCGTAGCAGCTTTCAGGCTGTTGATGTCGTTGATCGGTACGCGGATAAATCCTTCGACCAGCGGCTCAAATCCGGCCTGAATTTTGGGGTTGCCGGTAGCACTGAGCGTCGCAATGCTGCGGCCATGAAAGGCCTTTTCGTAAACCACGATTTCGGGTCGGTCAATACCCTTGTCGTGACCAAACTTTCGCGCCAGCTTGAGCGCCGCTTCGTTGGCCTCTAACCCGGTGGAGCAGAAAAACACGTTGCTCATACCCGACAACTCGACCAGCTTCCTGGCCAGCACCTCCTGGTGGGGTACATGGTAGTAGTTGCAACTGTGAATGATCTTGCTGATCTGATCCTGAAGGGCCGGCACCAATCTGGGGTGATTGTGGCCCAGCGTGTTCACGGCAATGCCACCGAGCGCGTCCAGATAACACTTGCCGTTGACATCCCATACCCGGCAACCCTGACCATGCGACAGTGCAATCGGCAGCCGCCCATAAGTATTCATCACGTGGGGCGAAGCGGGTTCAATAAGAGGGCTGGCAGTGGACATCGCGTGGGTCTCCGGAAAAAACAAAGCGGCCCAACGCAGGTTGGGCCGTTGAAGCGAGATTTTAGACCGATTGGTGCGTGTTGTTGGTCGCAGTGGCACGGACATGCGAGGTGCTTGGATCGGTGGAGCTGTTCAAGACAAATCGGGGCGGTTTGAAAACAAGTCTTGTATAAGACATAAGATTAGGATAAGATCCGGCGGCGTTGCAACATCCCGCTCGCGCCAATTGATGGACCCCTACCCGATGGTTTCACACACTTCAAAAAAAGTCTATATTTTGGGCATCGCCCACAGTGGTCGCGTGTTTCGTCCGAGCGACTGGGCGGAACGACTGGCCGGTGTCATGAGTCAGTTTCGACCTGGCCTGCCCCGCCCTGGCAGCCACATTGCCTATTCACCCTGGTGCGTTCCGAGCAGCGTCAACGGCATACGCTGTGTCATTGTGGACGAAAAGTTGC
Organism: Rhodoferax sp.; assembly: GCA_020048795.1. Classification (GTDB taxonomy): domain Bacteria; phylum Pseudomonadota; class Gammaproteobacteria; order Burkholderiales; family Burkholderiaceae_C; genus Rhodoferax. The sequence goes on along the minus strand of JAIFMA010000032.1, from coordinate 5,268 downwards.
GCCACCATGAGGTGATGGCCTGGGACTTTTGCATGAACTTTGCCAAAGACAATGAACTGCAGGTGTCGCAGGGCGCGCCGCCCCGTGCCGAAAATGCGGTTCGTGTACCGACCAAGGTCTGATCTCGTCAGCGGCCGTATGTCATGGAATTGACACGGTCAAAAGCAAAAAAGCCGTTCAGTTGAACGGCTTTTTTGCTTTTGCTGACAGCGCACCCGTTACAAACGGCGCATTGCTGATTTTTCAGAAATGCGTGCGATTTGCCTAAAGATTAGGCGGTGACGGCCAGGGCCTTCACCTTGGAAGACAGGCGGCTTTTGTCGCGAGCGGCCTTGTTTTTGTGAAAAATACCCTTGTCGGCCACGGTGTCCACCACGGCTTGCATCTTGGCAAACAGTTCAGTCGCCTTCGCCTTGTCGCCAGTCAGCACTGCTTTTTCCACATTTTTCACCGCAGTGCGGTATTGAGAGCGCAGCGAGGTGTTGGCTGCATTGATTTTGATGTCCTGACGGACGCGCTTGCGACCCGATGCCAGGCGCGGGTTCTTTTTCTTGGGTTTTCCAGATGCCATATAGAGTGTTCCTTGAGTCTGTGGATGTTGTCAGCAAAGCCCGACATTCTAGCAGTTTGAGCGTTACTAAATGCCGTGCGCAGCCATCTGAGTTTGACGCAGCTACACTTTACGCCGTGAGTCTCTTCAAATCCGCCTCGGTTGTTTCACTGTTCACGCTGCTGTCACGCATCACCGGCCTGGTGCGCGAGCTGCTGATCGCGTCTACCTTTGGTGCATCGGCCATGACCGATGCTTTCAACGTGGCGTTTCGCATTCCCAATCTATTCAGGCGATTTTTTGGTGAAGGTGCTTTCAGCCAGGCCTTTGTGCCGGTGCTGGCAGCCTCCAAGGCGCAGCACGGCGAAGAGCAAACCCGCTTGCTGATAGATCGGGTGGCCACGGTGTTGGCCTGGGCGCTGTTGGCCTTGAGTGTGCTGGGCGTGCTGGGTGCATCCGGTCTGGTGTGGGTCATGGCCAGTGGCCTGAAGCAGGAACCCCATGGCTTCGATGTGGCCGTGGTGATGACGCGCTGGATGTTTCCCTACATTGCCTTCATGTCCCTGGTGGCCCTGGGTGCGGGTGTGCTCAATACCTGGAAGCGTTTTGCGGTGCCTGCGGCGACACCGGTGTTGCTCAATGTCTGCATGATTGCAGCCGCCTGGCTGGGTGCGCCCTGGTTGAAGGTTTTGGGATTGGAGCCGATTTACGCGCTTGCCGGCGGTGTGTTGGCCGGTGGTGCCTTGCAATTGATGGTGCAGTGGCTGGCCCTGAAACGCCTGGGTTTGCAACCCCGCATGGGCTGGCGCTGGTCAGCCTTGCGCGCCGCCTGGGCCGATGCCGGTACCCAAAACATCTTGCGCCTGATGGGCCCCGCCTTGCTGGGTGTCAGCGTGGCGCACATTTCCATGCTGATCAATACCCAGATCGCGTCGTATTTGCGCCCGGGCAGCGTCAGCTGGATCACCTATGCTGACCGTTTGATGGAGTTTCCCACCGCCATGCTGGGGGTGGCGATGGGCGTGGTGCTGATGCCGCAATTGGCGAGCGCGCGCGCCAGTGGTGAGGCGGCCAAATACTCGGGCATGCTGGACTGGGGTTTGCGCTGGGTGGCGGTGCTGGCGGTACCATGCGCGGTGGCTTTGCTGGTGTTTCCGACACCCTTGGTGGCGGTGCTGTACCACTACGGTGCCATGACCGATTTCGACGTGCAGCAGGTCACTTTCGCGTTGATGGGTTGGGGTGTCGGACTTGTCGGGATTGTTGCCATCAAGGTGTTGGCCCCCGGTTACTACGCCAGCCAGGACACCAGAACCCCGGTACGGGTAGCCATCGGCGTGCTGGTATTGACTCAGATTTTGAACTTTTTTTTGGTGCCAATCTTTGCCCACGCTGCCTTGACGTTGTCGATCGGCTTGGGTGCCATGGTCAACGCGGCCTGGTTGCTGCTCGGGCTGATCCGGCGCGGCAGCTACACACCAGAACCCGGCTGGTGCATCTTCTTGCTGCAGGTGTTGGCTGGCTGCGCCTTGCTGACGGTGTTCCTGATGTGGGCCAATGGTCACTTTGCCTGGACCGCAATGCGGGTCGAGAGTTTTAAGAGAATTTGGCTCGTGGCCGGTATACTGTTTGCGTCAGCAGCTATATATTTTGTAGCTTTATGGGCTGCTGGCCTGAAATTGCGTCAACTTGTGCGGCGCTAGATAATGACGACCATGAATCTTTCCTTGAATGTTCCGACCCCGCTGGAGTATTTTGCCTCTCTGGTACACACTGATGCCGACTTTGCCCTGTTGGAAGCGGCCGTGAGTCTGGGACAGGACGAGTATCCTGAGCTTGGTGTTCAGCAAGTACTGAGCGATGTTGATCAACTGCTGGCACGACTGTTACGTCGTCTGCCAGCAGATGCTGGCCCACTGCAAAAACTGCGCACGCTTAACCAGTTTGTTTATCGGGACCTGAACTTTGCCGGCAACTTCAATCACTACAGTGACCCGGACAACAGCTATGTGCACGTTGTGTTGCGAACCCGTTTGGCGATTCCGATTTCTCTGGCCGTGATCTGGCTTGAGTTGGCGCAGGGCGTCGGATTAAAAGCGCGCGGGGTGTCGTTTCCGGGGCACTTCATGGTGAAAGTGAACTTGAGCGAGGGGCAGGTGGTGATTGACCCCTTGAACGGGCAGTCATTGAGCCGCGAGGAACTGGCCGAGCGCCTGGAACCTTACCGGAGCCTGGCCAGCCTTGTGGGTGAGCAGGAATTGCCTTTGGGTCTGTATTTGCAGGCCGCACCGCCGCGTGAGATGATTGCCCGCATGCTGCGAAACCTGAAGGAAATCCACGCCACTCAGGAGGACTGGACCCGCTTGATTTCGGTGCAAGATCGGCTTGTCATTTTGTTGCCGCAGGCCTGGTCAGAATACCGTGATCGGGGTCTGGCCCATGCCGAGGCTGGCCACGCCGGGCGCGCACTGGAAGACCTGGAGACCTACCTGGTCAATGCGGGTGCCGTGATTGACCGCCCGGCCATTGCGGCGCGGGCTGAGGAACTACGTCAGGCACTGCACTAACGCTGTCAAGAGCTTGGCAATTTTTCTCTTTCCCTGCGATCACGCTTGGTCGGGCGGCCTTGAGTCAGCGTCAGTGCCGGCTCGGGGGCCAGGCGATGCTGTTGGGCAGCTAGCTGTCTTAGCATCAGCGATGCTTCAGTTTCACTGTACAGCAGGGCGGCCTGAGGTGCCGGACCACGTTGGTGGCTGATGGCCAGCACGGTCAAGGTGCGCACCACAGGGCCGCAGCGCCATTGCACGCTGTCACCAGGCTTGATTTCGCGCGCTGGCTTTGCTGCGGCACCGTTGACCTGCACCCGCCCTTTGTCAACCTCAGTGCGGGCCAGGCTGCGTGTTTTGAAGAACCGAGCCGCCCATAACCATTTGTCGATGCGCAGCTTGTCCATGTGATCTACAGCAGCTTTTCGATGTGGTTCACCAGGCTGCTGCTCTGCGGGCTGGTCATACTGTTGTAACTGTCCACCACCTTGCCTGATCGGTCAATCAGGTACTTGTAAAAATTCCACTTGGGGCTGGTGCCGGTTTCTTTGACCAACTGCACATACAGCGGATTACGCCCGGGCCCGGAGACCACGGTCTTGGCAAACATCGGAAACTTGACGGCGTAGGTATTGAAGCAAAAATCAGCAATTTCCTTGTTGCTGCCGGGCTCCTGTTGGCCAAAGTCATTGGATGGAAAACCCAAAACCACCAGTCCTTTGGCCTGGTATTTGGCATACAGCGCCTCCAGGCCCTGGTACTGACTGGTGAAACCACAATAACTCGCGGTATTGACCACCAAAATCACCTTGCCTGCGTATTGACAGAGGTCTTGCGGCGCATCGTCTTGCAGGCGGTTGAAGTGGTGCATCAGGATGGCCGGGCAGCCCGTAGCCGCTGCCCCGGCGGGTGTGACCGATTTTGTTGATTGAGCCATGACGTTGCAGCACAGCGCGAGCGCGCCGCCAAGCATCAAACTGCGAGCCAGTTTCAAGGTCGGCGAAGATGTTTTCATGATGCGATGTGATGTGATGTGAGGGAACGACAGCTTCAATTGATCTGCCTGGCCCCATTTGACACAGGTCGATGGGGTGCCTGTGGAGAGTGATGGGCGGCCAGTCGCCACAGGGATGTGACCTCTTTGGCGCGTGCCAGATGCAGTGCATCGGTGGCATCACTGGCTTTGGCGTGCGTCGGCCTGGTATCGATGCGGCTGATCACTCGCAAGCCATTCTGGGCGAACAAGTCCAACAGTTCCTCGTGGGTGCGCAGGCCCAGGTGTTCAGCCAGATTCGACAAAATCAGCCAGCCTTCGCCCCGGGGCTCCAGGTGCGCGCACAGGCCCTGCAAAAAACCCTTCAACATCTGGCTACCTTCATCGAAGACCGCACGCTCCAGGGCCGAGCCCGGGCGTGCCGGAAGCCAGGGTGGATTGCACACGATCAACGATGCCAGTCCCGCTGGAAACAAGTTGGCCTGAATCACGTCGACTTGTTGCGAAAGGCCAAGCTGTGCCAGATTGGCCCGTGCGCAGGCCAGGGCGCGGGCATCGAGGTCGGTGGCGATCACTTGCCCGACACCCCGGCGGGCCAGTACGGCGGCCAGCACACCGGTGCCGGTGCCGATATCAAAAGCGGTCAACTTGTCCTGCCCCCTGGGTGGTTTGGGTAAATGGGCAGTGGCCACCAACTGGATGTATTCACCACGCACCGGTGAAAACACGCCGTAATGGGGGTGAATCCGGTTGTGTGGTGGCTCTCCCAGGGCGCTGATCTCGAGGCCCACCCGGCGCCATTCATGGGCACTGTTGATGCCCAGCAAATCGCGCAGTGAGACCACTGACGCATCACTCGGTTGATCCGTGTCGGTGTCGGCTGCTCCCCAGGCTTGCGCACAGGCCACCTGCATATCGGGCGCACGTCGCAGCGGGATGCTGTAGTCTGCGTTGAAGCCAATCAGCAGCATGCCAAGGATGCGCGCTCGCTGTGACTGCGCCAGGCGGTAGTGGTTAAAAATTTCGGCTGTCGCCAGGGTGACCTGGGACTTTTTGCGCTTGCGCCTGGGTACCTGATCGACCCGTCGCGCCATGGCCTGCAGCAATTGCCGTGCGTTCTGAAAGTCGCCTCGCCAGAGCAGGGCGGTGCCCTCGCAGGCCAGTTTATAGGCTGCATC
>JAIFMA010000166.1 GCA_020048795.1 Rhodoferax sp. | reverse complement strand
TCAGGTGCGTCAAACCGAATCGGGCTCAGACCCCAATATCACGGCATGATGCCACCAGTGGTATCAAACCAATAGCTGCCAACGCTTGCTGCATAAGCGCTACAGCCTGATTTTGCATAACTTTCTGGCAACTCGGTGGGCCTGCCCGGCCGTCAATGGCCCGCAGAATTGGGGTCAGAGCCCAATTCGGTGATGCCCCGTCACCCAGACACACGCCAGAGTGCCGAATTGGGATCCGACCCCAAATCTGCTACCAGTGGTGGCGATCATGACCATGTGGATGGACTCTCTCTCAGACTTTGCGACCCGCCAGGAAAGTGCCTGGATCAGCGCGAATTGCTGCTTGCGCCCGTCCTGCACGTGCCATCGCTCATTGCTGAAACTGAGGCGATGCGCTGGACCGCTTCAGGAAATCTGAGGTTATTTCTTGACAAGTCCTTAGGGCTTGTCCATGACCTAAGCCGACTCAAAGCCGCTCAGCACATTCACCGCATTGATGCCGATGTCGTCAATGGCGTAGCCGCCTTCCATGACAAACAGGCTCGGCAGACGCAGACGGCCAATGGCCTCGCCCATGCGCAGGTAGTCCTGCTGGCGCAGCTTGAAAGCTGAGATCGGGTCTTTCTCAAAGGTATCCACACCCAGCGACACCACCAGGGCGTCGGGTGCAAAGGCGGCGATCTTGCCGATGGCATCGGCCAGGGCCGCGCCATAGGTGTCCCAGCCGGTGCCGTGTGGCAGCGGGTAGTTGTGGTTAAACCCCTCGCCCTGGTCGGCCCCGGTTTCGTCGGCATAGCCCAGAAACGACGGGTATTCGACCCGCGGGTCGGCATGGATGGAGGCAAACAGCACGTCGGCCCGCCGGTAAAAAATACTCTGCGTGCCGTTGCCATGGTGGTAATCGACATCCAGAATCGCCACCCGCGCAGCGCCCTGGTCGCACAGGTACTGCGCCGCGATGGCAGCATTATTGAGATAACAGTAGCCACCCATGAAGGCCGCTGCAGCATGATGCCCGGGCGGGCGACAGAGCGAAAACGCGCCACGCGCGCCGCCATGCAGCAAGTGCGCACCGCTGAGCGCCACATCGGCCGAATCCTGCACCGCCGTCCAGGTGCCGGCGGTGATGGGCACACCGGCATCCATGGCGTAATAGCCCATTTTGCCGTCGATGTCGTGCGGAATACGGTCTGCGCGCAGTCCGCGCACCGGCCACACCAGCGGCAGCGCGTCGTGCGTGCGCCCGGTAGCCGTCCACTCGTCCCAGGCACTGGACAAAAATTGGACAAACCCCGCGTCATGCACGCGCAGCACCGGCACCAGACCAAAGGCCTGCGGCGGGTGCACCTCGCCGAGTTGCACCGCTTGCAGGCGCGCCAGCACGTTGTCGGCGCGTTGCGGCATTTCAAAACAGGGCTGCATCAGACCGTCAATCAGTTCGGTCTTGCCATGATGCAGATGATGACGGTCACTGTAATAAGTCAGCATAGGTCGGTGACAGGTAAAGCTTATCGTGAATAAAGGCCGTCATTGCGAACCAAGCAAAGCCATCCATGCGGCCCAATGCCGCGCTGGGCTCGCAATGGCGGTAAGGTTTCATCTGGCGAGTTGGACTTGGTGTCGTGAACGTGGGCATCGCCCGCAACCGCAGCAAGTCGCCGGGCTGGTTTAACGCTTCAGGCGCGTCCAGATCTTGTTGCGCAACTCCATTGCCTTGGCGCTACAGATCTGGTTGGGCCGGAAACGCTTGCGCATCTCGTCGCTCGGGTTGACACCGGGGTCTTCCCGCAGTGCGGCGGTCATGAACTTGTCAGCGCCCTTGATGGCACTGTTGTAGCCGGTGAAATTGCTGGCCTCGGCAATGTTCTCGGGGGCCATCATCCAGTTGATGAACTTTTTTGCACCCTCAGGGTTTTTCGCGCCCACCGGAATGGCAAAGTTGTCGTTCCAGAACGGAATGCCTTCTTTCGGGATCACGAACACCGCCGTCTTGAGTTTTTCTTTGGTGCGGTAGGCCGCGCCGTTCCACTGGTGGTGCACCATCACCTCTTTGGCCTGCATGCGCTCGATGGTGCCGTCCGAGTTGTACATGGCCAGCAGGGGCTTTTGTTTGGTCAGCAAGTCCAGCACTTTCTGACCCTGCTTGGCATCTTCGGTGCACTGGTTGATGCCCAGGTACAAGGAGGCGGCGACAAACATGTCGTTGACATCATTGAGCGCCACCACCTGGCCCTTGAGCGCCGCGGGTGGTTCAAAAAAGCTTTTCCAGCTCTCCTCAAGCTTGCCACCGGGCACGCGCGCGCTGTCGTAGCTAAAGCCGGTCACACCCCACATGTACGGTGCCGAATAGCCGCGCTGCGGGTCAAACGCGGGCTTGTCCAGCGGTGCCATCACGTTCTTGAAGTTGGCCATCTTGGGGGCATCAAACTTGGTCAGCAGTTTCTCGTCGATCATGATCTTGATCATGTAGTCTGAGGGCACCACGATGTCATAACCGGTGGCGCCGGCCTTGAGCTTGGCCAGCAGCGACTCGTTGGAGTCATACACATCCAGATTGACCTTGATGCCGGTGTCTTTTTCAAACTTCTTCAATAAGTCGGGCGCAATGTAGTCCGACCAGTTGTACAGGTTGATGGATTCGGCGGCCCCGGCGGCCCCCGACAGCAGCAGGCCGACGGCCAGGGCCAAGGTCTTGAGTTTGGGTACAGACATTGTGATTCCTTCAGGTTGGGTTGGGGGTGAGACTAAGAATTCATCGACGGTCGCGCTGGCCAATCCACCACGACAGGCCGACAAAGGCCATCGAGGCCAGCAACAGCAGTGCCGCCAGGGCATTGACCTCGGGCGTGATGCCCATGCGCACCATGCCAAAGATGTACACCGGCAAGGTGGTGGCACCCGGCCCGGCAACAAAAAACGTGATCACAAAGTCGTCCAGCGAGACGATAAAGGCCAGCATGGCACCACTCAGAATGCCGGGCATCAGCAAAGGCAGCGTGACGCGGCGAAACGCCTGCCAGGGTGAGGCATACAGATCGGCTGCCGCCTCAATCAAACGGTGGTCCATACCGGCCAGCCGCGCGCGGATGGGCAAGTAGGCAAACGGAATGCAAAAAACAATGTGCGCGATCAACACTGTGTGCAGGCCCAGATCAAAACCGAGTGACAGAAAAAACAGCAGCGAAGCCACCGCCGTGACGATCTCGGGCACCAGCATCGGCAGGCCCAGCAAGGCATTGACCACGCCTTTGCCACGAAATGGCCCACCGGCCATGGCCAGTGCCGCCAGCGTGGCCACCACGGTGGAAATCAGCGTGGCCATGGCCGCCACCGAAAACGAGTTGCGCGCGGCCCGCAAAATATTCGGGTTGTCAAAAACGGTGCTGTACCAGCGGGTGGAAAAGCCGCTCCACAGGGTGGCCACCTTGTTGTCGTTAAATGACAGCCAGACCAGCAGCACGATCGGCAGATAAAGAAACACAAACGCCAGCCCCATGTTCAGCGCCAGCCCGGGAAAGCGCCACAACGCGCCCTGGCGCTGGCTCATGTCGGCACCGCCTTGTTGAAACGGCGGGCATACAGCAACATGCCCAGCAACACCAGCACCAGCAGCACAAAGGCCAGCGCCGAGCCAAACGGCCAGTTGCGCGCCGAGCCAAACTGGTTCTGGATCAGGCTGCCAATCATCATCTGCTTGCCCCCACCCAGCAGTTCGGGAATGTAATAGGTGCCCAGTGCCGGCACAAACACCAGCAGGCAGCCCGCCGCAATGCCGGGCAGCGCCAGCGGAATGACAATGCGCCGAATCGCCACCCAGCGCGTGGCCCCCAGATCCAGCGCGGCTTCAAACAGGCGCCAGTCGATCTTTTCCAGGCTGGTGTAAATTGGCAGCACCATGAACGGCAGATAGGCATAAACCAGGCCGATACCGACCGCAAACGGGGTGTAGAGCAGGTTCAGCCCCTCGGTTTGCAGGCCACCGGCCACCAGCGTCTGCTCCACCAAACCACCATTGCGCAGCAGCAAAATCCAGGCGAATGTACGCACCAGCAGGTTGACCCAGAACGGCACGGTGATCAGCAGCAGCAGCCGGTTGCGCCGCGCGTCGGTCTGCATGGCAATGTAGAGTGCCAGCGGAAAGCCCACCCCCAGCGTGATCAATACCGCCGCCAGCGCCAGCCAGAATGAACGCAAGAAAATCGCCAGGTAGTCGGTGTTGAGCACCCACTGCTCATCCAGGTCAAGCTCCATCACAAAGCGGATGTAGGCATCCATCGTCCACTGACCCCATTGCACACCGCCATAGGGGTCGGGTGCCAGCAAGGACATCACCGCCACCCAAAACATCGGCAAGACCATGAAAACACCCAGCATCAACACGGTCGGCGACAGCAACCAGGCCTGCCAACTGCGCTGCAGCCAGCGGTGCCGGGGCTGGGCGGGAGCGGGGACGGGCATGGCAGCGGGCACGGGTTGACCTGTCAGTCCGCCAGTCGGCCCAGCGCCGACAGCTCAATGCGCATCAGCACCGCATCACCCACCGCAAAAACCTGCTGCGCGCCCGACACATTTTGCGTGCGGGCGCTGCAGCCAGGCTGCCCCGGCACATCGAGCAAGTAGGTGGTGTCGTGGCCCATATAGACCAGGTTTTGCACCGTGGCGGCCAGATGCAAAACACCCGCCGGCGCCGCTGATGCGGCTGAAGCGCGCAGCAAACGCACGCGCTCGGGCCGCACCGACAGGCTCACATCGCCTTGCCAGCCCTCGGGCACCTCGACACAGCCCCCGGCAGCCCCAAAGTCAAGCCCGTTGGCACCGGCCCGGGCGTGCAGGAAATTGGTCTCGCCAATAAAGCTCGCCACAAAGCGATTCGCCGGGTGGTCATACAGCTCGGACGGCGTGCCCACCTGCTGCACTTGCCCGCCGTTGAGTACCGCCAGCCGATCCGACATGGTCAGCGCTTCTTCCTGGTCGTGTGTAACAAACACAAAGGTGATGCCGGTTTCGCGCTGCAGACGCTTGAGCTCGACCTGCATCTCTTTGCGCAACTGCTGGTCCAGCGCCGACAGCGATTCGTCCAGCAGCAGCACGCGCGGATGGGTCGCCAGCGCACGTGCCAGCGCCACCCGCTGCTGTTGCCCGCCCGAGAGTTGCGCCGGTTTGCGCCCACCCAGCTCAGACAGCCGCACCAGCGCCAGCATGCGCGCCACCAGATCACGAATTTCGCTCGCCGGGCGGCGCTGCATCTCCAGCCCGAAGGCGACGTTTTGCGCCACCGTCATGTGCGGAAACAGCGCGTAACTTTGAAACACCGTGTTGACCGGGCGTTGAAACGGCATCTTGCCCACCAGCGACACGCCGTCCAGACGCAGTTCACCGGCGCTGGGCTGCTCAAAGCCGGCAATCAGACGCAGCAGTGTGGTCTTGCCACAGCCCGACGGCCCGAGCAGGGTGAAAAATTCGTTCTCGCAAATGTCCAGGCTGACCAGGTCGAGCGCCTTGTGGCGGTGCACGCCACCATAGACCATGCTGACGCCATCAATGTGGATGGCAACCGTTCGGGTGTCCATGCGTTCAGGCGGCACGAAGCTGGCCGTCCGAACTGGCCAGCGCGCCGTACATCGGCGGCCGCCGGTCACGGAACAAACCCCAGAAACTACGCCGCCGATGGATGCCATCCAGATCAAACTGAGCCGTCAGCACCGTCTCTTGCACGCGGTCGGCCTGCACCAGCAGTTCACCGGTTGGCCCAGCAATGAAAGACGAGCCGTAATAGGTTTGCGCAAAATCGCGCCCCTGTTCACAGCCGGTGCGGTTGGCCGCCGCCACCGGCATCAGGTTGGCAGCGGCGTGCCCCTGCATCACCCGGCACCAATGGTTGGCCGAGTCCATGCCAGCATCCTGCGGTTCGGAGCCGATGGCCGTGGGGTACAGCAGCAACTCGGCACCTAGCAAGGCCATGGCGCGCGCGCACTCCGGAAACCACTGGTCCCAGCAAATGCCCACGCCGATCTGGCCATAACGCGTTGGCCACACCTTGAAACCGGTGTCGCCTGGGGTGAAATAAAACTTCTCGTTGTAGCCCGGGCCATCCGGAATATGGGTCTTGCGGTAACAGCCCAGCACGGCACCATCGGCATCGATCATGGCGACGGTGTTGTAGTAAACCTGGCCGGCACGCTCAAAAAAACTCAGGGGCAGCACCACTTGCAGCTCGGCTGCCAGCGCACCCATCAGCGTCAGCATCGGGTTGCCCGGCAAGGCCTGGGCGTGGGCAAAGTGCGCCGCATCTTGCTCGGTGCAAAAGTAAGGCAGCTCAAACAGCTCAGGCAGCAGCACCACCTGCGCCCCCTGGCGCGCCGCCGCTCGCACCTGCTCCATGGCATGAGCGATGTTGGCCGCACGGTCCCAGCCACATGTTTTGAGTTGCACGATGCCGACTGTCACGGTTCGCATGGGTGGGGTCTATTGCAGTTGGGTGGATGACAAAAAAATTGTAGGGTGCTGCGAACTGCACACAAAAGGGTCAATCCGGCCAAACAGGGGATAAATCAGGCCAAATGCAGTCTGCACGGGTTTACCCTGAGCGGCGCATCTGCGACGGCGATTGCCCAGTCCAGCGCCGAAACGCCTGGCGAAAACTGGCCGGTTCGGCATAACCCAGGCGGTCGGCAATCTCGGCAATGGTGAGTTGGGTCTTTTGCAGATAGTCCAGCGCGCGGTCGCGCATGGCCTGGTCGAGCAGGGTCTGAAAGCGGGTCTGGTTGCCCTGCAGATGGCGGCGCAGCGTGCGCCCGGACAGGCAGAGCTCGGTGGCCACGGCATCCAGATTGGCAAAACGGCGCGGATCGGCATACAGCAGCCGCAGCACGCGCGCCATCAGGCTGTCGCCGCCGGCGCGCGACCACTCACGCTCGAGTTGCTCGCACTGCTGCGTGGCCATATGGCAGCTCACCGGCTCGGCAAATTGCAAGGTCTGGTCCAGCCATTCGCCAGGAAAGCCAATGCCGGTGCGCGCCGCGCCAAATTCAGGATGGCAGCCCAGCACACGTTGATACGCCGGGCCGTGCGCTGGCTGCGCGTAGGCAAAACAGACCGCCGTTGGCGCACGACGTTGGCCCAGCACGTCGCATATCAGCGCCCACATCGAGGCCACGCACAAATCGGTGTTGAACACCTCCAGGTCGCTGCGATAGTGGTAACCACTGACTTGCAACCAGGCCTGCCCGCCCAACACGCGCAGCTCAAGCTGAAAGTAGCTGCCCAGCAAACGCGGAAACTTCAGCGCACAGCGCAAGGCCCGCACCAGCGTTGGATTGACCATCATGGCGTAGCCCAGCAAGCCATAACTGGGCAAATGCATGGCCGCGCCGACTTCCAGCCCCAGCGCCGGGTTACCGCTGCGCTCCAGCGCGTTGGCAAACACCGTGAGTTCTTGCGCCTGGGTGATCAGCTCGGCGGGCTGGCGCAGGCTGGCCTCGGTAATGCGGCTGCCACGCAGCACGGCGCTGGCAGGGATGCCAAGCTGGCGCAACTGCTGCACCACAATGGCCACCGTGTGCAGGGTGGCCGAGACCTGGTGCGCGGCGAGTTGGCGCGCAAGGCTGCCGGGGCTCGACATCAGACGGCTTGCAGGTGTGGGGGCACCCCGAGGGCGGGTGGCTGAAAGGGTTGCCATCCGTGACGGCACATTGCCTGGATTGCCGCATCGCCACGCTCCTGGCAATGACGGGGCATGTCACGCCCCGGGGTGATTGATCCATCCATGCGAACTATTCCATTTCCAAGTCATTGGTGGCTAGGCGCGAGCCCGCCGGCGGTGCACTGGCTTGTCCCAACGCATCTTCAACTGCATCGGGAGGACAAGGCCAAGCAACCAGGACACGGATGGTTTAACAATCGAATCAGACCTTCTGGCTGAGCAGGGTGCCTGCCATCTGATCTTGCGTCTTGAAAACTGCCAGATTGGCCAGAAAGACATTTTTGGCCTGCAACTGCTCCACCATGTCAGACTCCAGTGCTGCGCCCGGGGCGCTGGCACCGCGCGTCTGCGCCAGGGTGCCACCGCCGGGCTCGGCAGTCTGCTGCGTTTGCTGGCGCACAAAGCCTTCGGTGTTGACATTGGCAATGTTGTGCGCCGCGCTGCCCAAACGGGTTTGTGCTGCCGTCATGCCCGACAAAGCAATGGAGGTGATGGATGCCATGGCGCGCCTCGTGGTGGTGTGGTCAATGGAAGATGGTCAGATTGTGCGGCCAAAGACGGGACGTTTCAAGCGCTTTGACCCTGCAACTGCCCCTGCCTGGCGCGCTATGGACAAATCAAAGGGGTGGCGCTGGTGCCTTGACATGGCAAATAAATACAATTATTTTGATAGCTATCAGCGCAATAAGCATATGCGCCAGAGCCATTTTTTAACCCCCATATTACTCAGCAACAACAACCATCAGCCATGACAAGTTTTTTGTTAGCCGGTGTTTTTAGGGGCCCCAGATGTTCGGTCAAACACGCTTGAGCACCTCGGCCACACAGCGCTCGATCCCCGCGAACACGTCGGCAAGCGGCGCGTCGTCAAACATATAGGCCGCAGTGGTGACCAGTTTGTGTGCTTCGTCGATGACGATCTCACGCGCGCTGGGGGTATTCATGTGCTGCTGACCCAAGTGTGTCATGGCTGTTGCCACCCCCGCGTCATTGCCCAGCGTCATCGTCGCGCTGTCTTGTTTGCCGTGCAAGGCCAGCGCGACCAACGCCGGAGCGATGCAGATGGCCCCCACTGGCTTGTTGGCGGCAAAAAAACCACCCACAAACGCCGCCACATCCGGGCGGACTTCAGCCGCTGTCCCCTTGAAGGCAAAACTACAGTGGTTTTTGGCCACGCCGTAACCACCTGGCATCACCAGCGCGTCAAAGTCCTGCACCCGTGCCTGCGCCAGATCCAGGCATTTACCCATGCGTGAGATGCGGCTGGATTCTTCAAGCATATTGCGCTCGGCACCCGGGACTGGCTCGCCAGTGATGTGGTTGACCACATGAAACTGCGGCGCATTGGGTGCGATGCACTGGTAAGCCGCGCCCTGCTGGTCCAATGCCAGCAGGGTCAACACGGCCTCGCGAATTTCGGCACCATCAAGATAGCCGCAGCCCGACAGCAAAACGGCAACACAGGGGGATTTTGGGGCATTCGCCATGAACTTCTCCGGTAGTTTGGGTGGATTATCCTGGGCTGGCGCTGATTTGGGCGCGATCAGCTACCATTTCTGGCCACAACTTGCCTCGACCACGATGAAATCACCCGCCAGCACGGCTTGCGCCCAGCCTTGCGCTTGCCAGCATGACCTCCTTTGTCCAGCTTATTCTCGCTGAACCTCTTAGTTGCAGTACAACCCAAGAAGCCTGAACGTTTGTTGCCCCGTCTAACCCAAGCACACGCACCCCTGGTGCGTGAGGTCAGTGCCGTCAACGAGTTTGGCCAGACAGTGACCGTGTTCATTCCTGCCGAACGCGCCCTGACGGTGTATGTGGACAAACGCGAACTGGTGACCTTGATGACCTTGGGCGCTCACCCGGAACTGCTGGTGCTGGGTTTTCTGCGCAATCAGCGGCTGGTGGCCAGTGTGGACGAAGTGGAAGGCATCTCGGTCGATTGGGAGGTCGGTGCGGCAGCCGTCAAAACCCGCCTGGGCATCCCGGACATTGAAGCGCGCACGGCCAAACGCGTGGTGACCACCGGTTGCGGTCAGGGCAGTGTGTTTGGCGACCTGATGGCTGAAGTGGACAACTGGGTGTTGCCACCCGCCACGCTGACCCAGGCGCAGTTGTACCGCATTGTCAACACCATCCGTTTGAGAGACAGCACCTACAAGCTGTCAGGTTCTGTGCACGGCTGTGGTCTGTTTTGTGGCGATGAATTGCAATTGTTTATCGAGGATGTCGGACGGCACAATGCCCTTGACACCCTTGCTGGCTGGATGTGGATGCAAGACCAGCGTGGCGGCTGTGGTAGCGACAAGGTCTGTTACACCACCGGCCGCCTGACCAGCGAGATGGTCATCAAGTCGGCACAAATGGGCGTGCCGATTGTGGTGTCGCGCAGCGGCATCACACAAATGGGGCTCGACATTGCCAAAAAACTTGATGTGTGTGCCATTGGCCGCGCGACGAATCGACGCTTTAAATGCTTTAGCGGTGCCCATCGCTTGTTGCTACAGCCCGAGTTGGTGGGCACCCGACCGGCTCTTGCCCCTGCCTAGGCGGACGCTTTTCCAAGCTGCTTAAGCGGTGCTGCTTTCCAGCAGATGCAGTTCTGACAGCGTATTGGCGTTAAAAAATGCCTTGGGGTCATCGCCAGGCAAATCGAACGGCACCATGGCGGTGTGATGAAGTGCGGTCCAGGCATCGATCTTGCGCCCACCATGTTGGGTAAATTGCACCAGGCTCTCAAGCAAGCTTGCCCGCAACAGGCAAAACACCGGCTGGCTGCGCACCTGCAAACGGCCGTCTTGGCCAGCTTGCGGCGCGCCAGCCATGGCGATGTCGGTGCCTTGGGTGGCCATGGCGTTGGCAAGGCGGCTAGCCAGATCCAGTGGAAACAGGGGGGTGTCACACGGCACGGTCAACAGGTAAGGGGTTTGGCAATGCTCCAGTCCGGTCAAGAAGCCGGCCAGAGGGCCCGCGTAATCCGCCAACCCGTCTGGCCAGACCGCCACACCAAACGATTCGTAGGCCGCCAGGTTGCGGTTGGCATTGATGATGATTCTGCTGACCGAGTTGCCCATTTGCAAGCGGGTCAAGGTGTGCAAGGCCAAGGGCATGCCGTTGAAGTTTTGCAGACCCTTGTCGATGCCACCCATACGCGAACCACGCCCGCCCGCCAGAATCAGGGCGGTCATGTCATTTGCTGCAATCAAATCATCCTCCGATGTGAAAAGTCTGGGGTCAGGTCTTGAAATATAGCATCCGCAATCAACAAGACCACAGCAATGCTATATTTCAAGACCTGACCCCATGGGCCTGCAGTCACTTGGCTGCGTTCGGGAAAAACAGCTGCTCGCCACCAATCTTGTAGCCTGCAATCACCGTCTGCCCGGCACCGGAAATCAGCCAATCGACAAACTTCTGGCCCTCAGCCACCTTCACATGCGGGTGTTTGGCCGGGTTCACCAGCATCACGCCGTATTGGTTGAACAGGCGTTTGTCGCCCTCCACCAGCACCGCCAGGTCACCCCGGTTTTTGAAATTGAGCCAGGTGCCACGGTCTGCCAGCACATAGGCGTTGCTGCTCGACGCCATATTCAGCGCCGGGCCCATGCCGCAGCCGCAGGCTTTGTAGCCGCTGCCCATCTTGTCTTCCAGGCCAGCCTGCTTCCAGTAGCGCAACTCGGCGGCGTGGGTGCCACTCTTGTCACCGCGCGAGATAAAGCCGCCATTGGCAGCAGCCACCTTTTTCAGCGCTTCCACAATGTCATTGCCACGGGCCTTGAGTGGATCGGCCTTGGGGCCAATCAGCACAAAGTCGTTGTACATCACCTCAAAACGCTTCACGGCAAAACCCTCGGCCACCACTTTTTCTTCAGCCACCGGGTCATGCACAAACAGCACATCGGCATCACCACGGCGGCCCATGTCAATGGCCTGGCCGGTGCCCACCGCCACCACTTTGACATCCATGCCGCTGGCCTTTTTGAACTCGGGCAGCAGGTAGCCAAACAGGCCCGATTGCTCGGTTGAAGTGGTCGATGCCACCACAATCGACTGGGCTGTGGCGCTTAAGGATACGCCGCAAAACACTATAGAAACAATAGCTGCTGGCGCATATCGCACAGGGGCTAGAGGCCTAAAAGACTTGAAAGCAAGGGTGGATTTCATGGTTTTCACAGAGTTTCTCCTTTGACAAAAAAATAGGCTGCCGGGTACGCCGTCTGCAACAGCGCCCCTTCAAAAAAATCTT
>JAIFMA010000226.1 GCA_020048795.1 Rhodoferax sp. | reverse complement strand
GCAGCGCTTGAACGAACGGTGCCGGCAATTCGGCGCCCATTTGATCGCACCAGGCGGCAAACTCATTCGGCGTGGGTGCCTTGGACATAACCCCCCGATCAATATCTTGGCGTAGCCTGAAGATCAGTGGTTGAAATTCCGACAACACTGTTGGCGGGCAAAGCCAACCATATGTTGGTGGCAGCAATCCTTGAATCAAGTGCTCCATTTGCTCCAGGTGGAGCGGCCCCCAATCAGCGACGCTGGCCAGGTACGCATCCTGAGCTTGCCGATCCCAACACATCCAACGCTCTGACCAGGAGGCATCCGCAATGGCACCGAGGTCACCATACGGGTCGGAATCAAGCATTTGCTGAACCTCCAAAAATCTTCTCATTCATGGACGACACGACGCTGCTGGTGTGGCTGTTGGCCAAATGACTGTAACGCTTGACCATTTGCAGGGTCTTGTGACCCAGGATCGCTGCAATTTCGATGGTGGTGGCACCGTTCATTGCCAAGTATGAAGCGGCACTATGGCGAAGGTCATGGAAGCGAAAATTGGTGACCTTGGCTTTGACCAGCGCCGTTGTCCAGGGTTTTGTCAGGTCCACAGGGCGGTTGCCAGTCTCACCGTAAAACACCAAGTCGGTATCAATTCGGCGGACTTTGGCAAGATCGGCCATCATGCTGAGCGCCATCCCGGCCAAAGGCACGGCGCGCGAGGTATCGTTCTTTGTCTCAAACAACATAATGCGGCGGTTAGCAAGGTCGATCTGCGGCCAGCGCAGCGCCATGATTTCCCCCCTGCGCATGCCTGTTGACAATGCCAGCACCACCACGGTGTAAAGAAAGCGGCTAGTAGATGCCTGGCATGCCTGCAGCAGTGCGCTGCGCTCCTCGTCTGACAGAAATCGTTCCCGACCGCGTGGCTCTTTGGGTTTGGTCACCTTGCGCATTGGTGAGTCGTCTATCCACTGCCAGTCCTTCACAGCCAGGCTAAAAGCATGAGACAGGGAAGCCATGTACCGGACCACGGTGCCATTGGCCATCTTGGTGCCACGGCGTGTGGTGGTGGCAAGCAGGTCGTTCCGGCACTTAACGATCAAGGCCGGTGTGACATCAGACAAAGCGTATGTGCCCAACACTTCTTTCCACCAAACCAGGTGCTGTTCGGCGTTGGATGCATTCTTGGGCTTTGTGGGAAGGACTTCTTTGATGTAGCGGTCAACCAGGTCACCTAAGGTGTGCCGCTTGGCTTCTGCGCTTTTGAAGTAACGACCCTCGCGGATAGCGGCTTCCGTGCTTTGCGCCCAGCGTTTGGCATCGGTGAGCCGCTGGAAAGTGCCTGTAGCTGCCGGGTGGCCTTTGAGGCGGACTTTGACCCGGTAAGATTGTGATCCGTCATCTTGACGACGGGCTTCGATAGCTGCCATTTTGCGACTCCTTTTGTAAGGGTGAGCATTTCCTGGTACACCAAATAACCAGAAAATGTGCTCCACGAGCCTGCCGGGATGGCTTCTCGCTTCATCGCTGTGCGCTATCTGAGTGCAGCTATTGCAATTTCAAGTGCCACCATTCATGGTGAATTGTTGGGGTGAATGGTGGGTTAGTGTCCCACCAGTGTCCCATCACTCCACCAAGAAAAAAGCCCACTACTGATTAAGTAGCGGGCTTTTCAATGCCTATAAGGCTTGTAGTGGCTCCTCGACCTGGGCTCGAACCAGGGACCTACGGATTAACAGTCCGGCGCTCTACCAACTGAGCTATCGAGGATCGCAGTGCCGATTATAAAATATTTAGCCGTCTGATTTAGTCGTAGCTACGGAGAAAACAGCAAAGGTATGTTATCTTTTTCTGTCTCTATTCAAAATCTGATACCAGACTTAAAGTGTGGCACAATCATTTTTAACTCTCAAAGAAGACGAGGGGCGGTTAGCTCAGGGGTAGAGCACAGCATTCACACTGCTGGGGTCGCAGGTTCGAAACCTGCACCGCCCACCAAATTAAGTTGAACAAAATCAAGGACTTAGCAGAGATGCTAAGTCTTTTTTTGCTTTTTTGGGTTTTGCTGAATCTGTAGACACACTATAAGCACATGCTGAGCTAGCTACTGCTCTCCCACTTTCCCGCTGAAATTGTCAAGATTCAATCCTTCATCTCAGGAATCTTCCTTCTCCCCTTATCCCGCGCCCCAGCCCTCCAGCACCAAGTTGACTGCATCGGCGTATTTACCGTCCGCTGTGGTAAGGCTACTCCGACTGACCAGAACATGAACTGATGCCACATGGCAACCCATCTAGTCAAGGCTGCACCCTGTTCTCGTTCCAAGAGTAAACCCAGTTGTCGTCACCCATCTTTACGCCCGTGGGAAGAG
This sequence comes from Rhodoferax sp., assembly GCA_020048795.1. GTDB lineage: Bacteria > Pseudomonadota > Gammaproteobacteria > Burkholderiales > Burkholderiaceae_C > Rhodoferax. The sequence continues at coordinate 9,625 of JAIFMA010000226.1, read as the reverse complement.
ACCGGTGCAGAAACCCTTTGCGCCACAACTTCTCCAGATAAGACGAAACCCTGCTGATACTTGGCGCACGCCTCCCAATGTCTGGCAACGCGTACAGCTCATCGGCTTCCAAAGGTGCGCCAGCCGCTCGCATGGCCTTGGAGAGCGCAGGCAAGCGTTTCAAACGCTGGCCTCATTGGCATGGATGAGAATGGCGTTGCGCATGTGTGCATTGAAGCGTCCCGTGAGTTGATCCACGCAACTGACTTCACAAAAGTGCCTGGCTACCAACGCGCCCAGGGTGTCCACAAACGTGTTCTTGCCAACCCCTTGACCGCCGCGCAAGACGATAGCCACTTCCGGGCGCTCCCATGGCTTCTGAACCATATGGGCGCAATAGCAACGGACATAGTTGTAAAGCTCGGTCGATCCCGCGCAAATGGCCTCGCGCATCAACTGCCAAAACAAGGAACAGTCACCAGGCTGGGGCTGCGCCGAAAAACCGCGCCACAAGTTGTAGCTGCCCGGTACATCGCGGCCAGGAGAAAAGACGACTCGGTCAAATTCACGTCGCTTGGAACTCCGTAGCCATATTCCGGCCGCTGATTTGCCTTTGCCTGGAAATAGAACATTGGTTGTCACCAGCTCGAAGTCGGTCTTTGAGTAGAGGCGGAAATCATGCGCAACAGCGCCACCCGAGCAGTCATATCCTTGAGCTCACCATTGGCTTTGATAAGGGTGTCGGCTTTGAGCTCCATGAGGGCCGCCACGTCACGTGGGCTCAAGCCATTATCCAAGTGGCTTTGGGCTTGCGCCAGGAAGGGCTCAGTCAGGACGACCGCCCCCCGAGTGGCACGCGGTCCGAAAAAGCCGACAGGGCCGCTGGCGCGATAGAGCTTGACGGCTCGTTTGATGTTGATTTTGGGTACTCCAAACGCACTGGCTAAATCTGCTTGCTTGGCCCCGCAGGTGACGTGGAGTAAGGCGCTGACAAATCGAAAGGAGGTCCGCTCATCTTGGGCGTGGGTGTAGATGGGCATGTCGTATTGAAAGTAGGTGACTGTGTCCTCAGTGCGGCAAAAACTCAAACCCGCTGAGATTTCAGTGGCGCCGCTAGGAAATATTGGCAAGTGCAGTTGGGTCATGTTCGTCGTTGCTGTGGCTCAAATCGGCCCATGTTAGCGCTGCTGCCCATTAGACGAAATCGCAAGCTGGGATCTTCGCAAAATCCGAGCCGCTGAATCGGTCCGTGCTCAAATAATCAGGCATCAGGCCGGTTGACATTGATTCATATGAATATTTTTACCCACCAAAGGGTACTCGGGTTGGGTAGACATCAGGTTGTCTGATAGTGGCGAATACGTTTGATGCCTGCGGGCAACACATGCAGCAGGCATCGGCGCACAAACTCAACGCCAACCTCGTCCATGCTGCCGACCGGCAGTGGCTCGGTGGCCGACTGCCCGGTGCCCTACCTGGCCGACCTTGTCGACATCGTCGATGCCGCGCCCGAGGGGCTGGAGATGGTGGCGGGCATTGCGGCGTTGCGGCCATCGTGCCGATTGCATCCAGCCGGCGCTTGATCAAGCGTTATTGTCGAAGGCCACGTTTACTCCGGCGCGACATTGGTTTTTTGCGCCAGGTAATGCCCGAGTGCGGCGTACAAATGGTTCCATTCGCGCTGCAAATCCGTCAACAACTGCAGCGCCGGGGTGGTGTGGTTGCGGCATGAACGTTCCAGTTCGCCCAGTATGTGCTCCAGCGTGTGTGCCTCAAAGTTGCAGACGATGCCTTTTTGCGCATGGGCGAGCCGCTCCAGCGCCGGCCAGTTGGCGGCGTTAAAGGCAGCCTCGATGGCAGTGAGCTCGGCTGGCGCGCTGGCCAGGAAGTCGTGGCCGATGATTTCCAGAATATCAGCATCGCACGCAGCCAAAGCGCTCGCGTAGTCAAATTTTGGCGGCAACACAGCGGCTGGTGGTGGCGCAGCGCAGCCGCTGTGTTGCGCCAGTACTTCCTGGAGTCGCACTTTGTCGATCGGCTTGGTCAGGTAGCCGTCAACGCCGGCTTGCCGTCCGGCTTCCTGTTCGTCGGCCAGCGCCGCCGCCGTCAGCGCATAAATTGGTGTCTTGCCCAGGTCGGGGTTGGCCGCTTCACGCTGCCGAATCAGCCGGGTGGCCTCAAGCCCACCCATCACCGGCATTTGCATGTCCATCAGCACCAGGTCAAACGGGTTATGTTCCAGCCGGCTCAGTGCCTCCTGACCGTTGTTGGCGATCACCACGCGGTGTCCCCACTTGTCCAACAAAGTGGCAATCAGCTTTTGGTTGATGGCGTTATCTTCGGCCACCAGGACCGACAGCGCGATGTGGCTCTCCTGGATGCTGTGGCGGGTGATCAATGATGCCGCTTCGGGGTTGCCGGGCATTTGCGCGCCAGGGCGGGCCATCAGCGTTTGCAGCAGTTGCTCCAGTTCGTGCTGGGCCACCGGTTTGGTGAGGTACCCGTCAATGCCCAGTTTGCGGCACTGAGCCCCCTGGCCCGGGCTGGCCGACGACGACAGCAAGACGATCTTGATCTGCTGAAACTGCGGCTCTTGCTTGAGCCGGGTGGCCAACGCAAACCCATCCATTTCAGGCATCTGAAAATCAGTCAGCAGCAGATCAAACCCCGGCGCGGCGGTGGCCTGCAGCAGTTGCAACGCTTGTGCCCCCGAGTCCGCTTCGGTGAGCTGCATGCCCCAGCGCTGCACCATGCGCCCCAGCACACGGCGATTGACAGCGTTGTCGTCAACCAGCAAGACCCGCGTGCCAATCAGGGCTGACCTGGGTGCTGGCAGTGCTTCGCCGCTGGCCGCGCCAAACGGCAGCTGCACATGAAAGGTGCTGCCCTGGTTGGCCTGGCTGTCGACCCAGATGCGCCCGCCCAACAGCCCGGCAAGCCGACTCGAAATGGTCAGCCCCAACCCGGTGCCACCGAAGCGGCGTGTCGTGGAGGTGTCCTCTTGGGTAAAGGCTTCAAAAATGAGCTTTTGTTTCTCGGCTGGAATGCCAATGCCGGTGTCGCGCACCATGAATTCCAGCTCGATGGGTAGCGCCTGGCCGGCGTGGGACACGACGCGCAGCTCCACTTCGCCATGCTCGGTGAACTTGAGGGCATTGTTGAGCAGGTTGATCAAAATCTGCCGCAACCGGCCCGGATCGCCCACCACTTGCCGTGGCACGCCGGGCTGGATGTCGCAAATGAGTTCAAGACTGCGTTCCTGGGCCAGCACCGACAAGGGTTTCATCACCGCCGTCACCAGGCCATGCAGGTCAAACCCGATCTTCTCCACGGCCATCTTGCCGACCTCCATCTTGGAGAAATCAAGAATGTCGTTGATGATGGTCAGCAGCGCATCGGCCGACGATTTGACGATGCCCAGATAGTCGCGCTGTTCGTCGCTCAGTTCGGTGTCGAGGGCCAGATCGGTCATGCCGATGATGCCATTCATCGGTGTGCGGATTTCATGGCTCATGGTTGCCAGAAAGTCTGACTTGGCGCGGTTGGCGTGCTCGGCGCGATCCACGTTGTGCTGCAGTTCGTCGGCCATTTGCCCGAGCTGGGTGTTGTTGTTGCGCAGCTCAACCTCCAGCGCTTCGCGCCGGGCCACCTCTTGGGCCAGCGCTGAGTTGTCAACCTGCAGTTGCAGCGTGCGCTGGCGCTGCCGATCAAACGCCAGCGCCGCAAACAGCAGCAAAAATGGGAAAACGCTCAGGGAATACAAAAAGATGCTGGAGCTGGTCTCGCCGTATACGCTGTCCTGGTCGATCACCGTGACCAGCGACAACGGCACACCAGGTATGGCTGATCGCAGCACCAGCGTGTTTGGCGCGTTGGCCGGGGCGTGCGAAAAATGCGACATGGGCCACAGCGCATCAAACGGCTGCTGTAGCACTTGCTGCCCCCAGTCTTTGCCAATACTGAGTTGGCTGCCACTGGCCGCCAGCGCCAGGCCATTGGGCGACACCAGCAGTTCGTGGTATTTGCCGGCGCTCGCGGCGTTGCCGCTGGCCATCAACAAGCGCGCCAGTTTGGTCAAATCGCCGGTGGTGACCACCACGCCGCTGTAGCTGCCTTTGTAAATCACCGGCGCGCTGACGACGATGAGCTGCTTGATTGGTTCAATGAGCAATTGGGCCGCCTGCTTGAAGCCCTCGGGCAGGGCAACCCGCGCATCGCCAGTGGCAAAGGGGGTCGAGAGCAGCTCACCGGTTTCATCAAAATAGGCCATGTCGCTGAACAGTGGCGTGCCCCGGATGACTTTTTGCTCTTGTTTGCGCCGAAAGCGCTGGTCGATCGCGTCCAGGTTGGCAATCAGGCCATATTGCAGCGACATGCCCAACGCCCTGTTGACCAGGTAGCCTTCGATCTCATGGCTTTCGGCCAGGTCAACCGTTTCGTTGCGGCGGTCCACCAGGAAGTCGCCAATGGCCGCCGCGCGTCGATTGCCGTCGGCCACCAAGCGGGCATCCGCAGACGAGCGCAGCAGCGCCTGCGCAGCAAAAACGTTCCACAACAAAACCAGGGTGTACAAACAAAAGGCGATGGCCAAAACCAGTGGCCATCGCAAGGCGACTCGCCGAAGCAGTGCCATGTGCCTCAAATCAGCCCGCTGCGCTGCCTGTGGGCACTAGTTTTTTCTGGCAAAAAACTCGGGGAAATAACGGCGGATGCCGGGGTAGTATTTGTCCACCAGCTTGTCGTAGCTGCCATCGGAGCGCGCTTTCTGCAGGTATTCATCAAAGGCCTTGCGCAATTCGGGCGCGTCTTTGGGGAAGGCTGCGGCCAGTTCCTGATGCTCTGAAATCGGGCCGATGACCTTGATTTTTCCGGCCCACTTTTTCAAGTCAAGAATCGCGTCAGGCACGTCGAGCAAGGTCAGCTCGGCCTCTTTGTTGAGCAGGGCTGGCACCATTTCATTGAGGTTGGTGTTTTTTGTGTAGGCTTTGAGGTCGATACCAACGCCTTTGAGCGCGTAGTTGGACGGGTCGAGGCAGGTGCGCTCCATCACCAGCAAGCTGTTCTTGCCAATCAACGCCTTGGTTTCCTGGATGTCTTTGGGCAAGTCCTTGCTGCCCTTGATCGGCGTGAAGCTCGATTCAGCGCGCGCCACCAGCAGCACCTGCGACGGGAAAGTGGGCCTGGAATACAGCAGCACCGCTTCGCGCCAAGGCAGCATGGTGAAGCCGGTGGCGATCATGTCGCCCTTGACCGGAAAGTCGCCGGTCAGCGTCACCTCGGACCCCTTGCGCACCACGTCTTTGCCCAGTACATCGCGGATGACGTTGTAAAAATCCGAATAGACCAGCGTGTATTTCACGCCGATATGTTTGGCAAAGCCCTGCGTCAACTCGACATCAAAACCGTCGCCGGCACCGGTCACAAAATTGGCATATTTGATGCCCAGGTGGCGTAACTCGCCGCGTGCCTGAATTTCTTTCAGATCGGCGGCATGGGCCACCGTAACCACCAGCGTCAGCGCCATTGAGGCCAACAATAAACAAGACTTTTTGAGCATCTTCATACATTCGTCCATGCATCGGTTTCGAAAATTTGTTCGGGTATTGTTACACATCACTTTTCCAGCTTTTCGCTTTGCCGGGCGGCCAAGCGCGTTGCCAACTGGCTCGCGCTGCGCGGGCTGGGTTACCGGTGAGTCTTGAGAAAAAGTGCTTGCATCCCTTATATCGATTGGAAGGTTAGCTATATATTTTGTGGCAATGGGTGGCCCGGTGGCTGGCTATAGCGTGAGCCCTGCGGCCCTCTGTACACCCATTGCTGACAGCTGCAGCACCGACAAGCGGGCATCAGCACGGTGAGCCAGGCCGGCGGGGTGGTCGCTCAGGTGGCGGCGTTGGGGTAAGCGGAAGGCTTGATAGCTTTGACAACCACACTGGAGAACTCCATGAGCGATTCACCAAACGGCGGTTTCGGTAAATTTGTGCCAGGTTTTGAATTTTTGCAAAACCTGGCCAAGAGCGCCTCGCAAACCGTGCCGCAACTGCCCAATATGTCCAACTGGATTGCGCACACCATGAGCGTTGAAGAGCTGGAAAACGGATAGGACATTCAACCGCGTGAGGCCAAGTATCGCACCCTGGAAGCGCCATCAATCGGCGTGAAACCATCAATTAGCCGCCCTGCTTGCCAAATACATCACCAGGAGTTGTGTTCAGGAGAATGATTTGTGGTGAGTGGAAGTGTCGCGTTGCTCATATTCAAGTTTCCCATAATGTTGCGACCTGTTGCCCTTTGGCCGTCAGTTGATATTTTCGGTCGGGCTATTGGGCGAATCCGGTAGTGTCTGCTCAATCAGTCCTACGGCCAGCGGCGATTGAAGGAAATTCTCAGAAAAATCGCCCCGATCCTTCAATCTCGCTACAGCCATCATCACCTTTTAGATTTATTAGGCAAATGGGCATCTAGTGCTTATGGGTAATGCGCAAGCTGCTATCAAATTTAAAAATCCTGAAAACACACTGGCTTGCCAATGCGGCTGAGCATGAGCACCAGCGCGTCGAAAAGCGAACGTGCGCACCTTCATATTGACCACGTCTGACACCCTGTGGCACCATGACGTGATGAATCTGGGTATCCATCTCCAGTTGGCTTGTTTCCTGGGCTCAATTTCAGCCTTGAGTGAATGGCTGCCATTGGCTGTAATCACGTCAAGCCGCAGCCCAGACCATCACTGAACCCGAATTGGGTCGCGCCATGTTGGTGCTGGTGCGCGGACGGATGAAAATTTCGACATCCCGGTCCAGTTGTGTGATCAGGTGCAACAAACGTTCGCTTGAGAATCGGGTCAGCTTGTAATTTTTCAATTCTGACAAATGCGACTGGGCCAAGCCAAGTTGTTTCGCAGCTACCGCTTGCGTCAAGCCGCCAGCTTTCAACAGTTCATTCAGGCGCACCGCCAATTGCACCCGCAGTTGCCGCTCTTGCGGGTCGGGTAAACCCAAATCTGCAAACACGTTACCTGAACCCAATTCAATGGTTTCGGCGGATGCCGGGATTGCTCTATTTTTCATAGTGTTCCTTGGAATGCTGCTGGGCCAACTTGAGGCGATCATGAATCAAATTGATGTCACTTTTCGAGGTACGGACACCGCTGGGCGACTTCTTTTGAAAACAGTGCAGCACGTACACAGCCTTGGCAAATCGCACGGTGTAAACCGCTCTAAAAGTGTCACCAAGGTGGTTTTCTACCAGCTCAAAAACGCCTGTACCCTCGCCTTTCCAGGGTTTTGCTTGTGCAGGGCTGCACCGACTTGCACAGCACCCAAGGCGTAACCAAAGTCATCAACAACCTCAGCAGGCAGTCCAACCAAGTCTTTTTTGGACGATCCAACCCAGTGCAGAGGCTTTTCAGTCGGTATCGATCGCATGATTCAAATTATATCGAATAAGGTATGCTGTAACCGTGGTGACACCGTCTTTGGCGAGCCCGGTAGTGTCAGTTCAATCACCCCTGCCGCCAGACAAGCTGCGGCTATCACTCTGTCGGCAATGAAGTAGCCGGCGTTACGCAGTGTCGGCAAGCGGGAACCAACCGCAGAAATCAAGCCACGGCGTTGATCACAGGACGCTTAATCATTGGGCGAAAATTCTACGTTGAGTTCCATGTTGTCCATCGCCACCACGGGCACACCAGCACGGCTTGCCACCAGCAGAAATTCAACGCGGCCCATGCCACAGACTTGGCCTGCTTTAGCGGAGCTCAAGCGACCCACTTCAAACCATTTGCACGCCAACATGAATTTGGCCCCAGCAGCCATGGACTCCAGGTACGGTAGCGTTCTTTGTACCAGCGTTCGCGTTTGAGTGCGCGCTGGTGCAGGCTCGTAACGCGGTTCAGGTCAAGATGTCTGAAGTTCTGAGGCAATTTCAAATTTCCTGATCCGCACTGGGGCGAGGTCCGAGCTTTTCCGGAAGGTACTGGCACTAAAAATGTTCTCAAATTTTGACCTTCCTAGGGAAAACTAAAAAAAGTGGGCATTAACAGAAAGTTTGGTGCCAACCGGTTTTCCGACCGGATCAGGATGTCTGAATTTAGGGCTTTGTGAGAACCAACGACTGCAAGCAGTGACTTTGCACGCGTCGCACCGACATATACAGTCTCCCAGTGGGCCTCATCCACGATCTCGTCGCCTATCCAAAGAACAACATTCGCCATTTCGGACGACTTCACCCTGCTGATCAATGTAAACAGCTTCGGTTTCAAACGTCTTTAGGAGATTCAACCGCGTGAGGCCAAATATCACACCCTGGAAGCGCCCTCAATCGGCGTGCAACCATCAATTAGCCGCCCTGCTTGCCAAATACATCACCAGGAGTTGTGCCAGGTGCGTGCTTCAGCCAGTCTCTCATGGCATCATTCACCCTTGTCTGCCAGCCCTTGCCTGATGCCTTCAGCGCAGCAAGCACGTCGGCGTCAAACCGGATGGTCGTTGGCACTTTCAGCGCTGTCTTTTGTGGCCCACGAGCGCGGCGCAATTGGGCCAGCGTTGCATCGACTCCACCGCCTTGCGTCACAACCGCTTGCGCCCAGGACTCCTGATGAGTGGAGTGGGCTTCTGGGGCAGCGGCCACGGCTGCGCTGATCTGTTGCGCGCTAAACAAAGGCTTTGAAGAAATATTTTGTTTCATGTTTGTCACCATAACGGCAAGAAATAAGATGTGGTCCGGGTTCGCGATCCGTCCACACCAAAACCACCACAGGGCCATTTAGCCAACCCAGACTTTTCAACCGCTGTTCACCATAGGCATCGCGGGAATCCTCTTGGGTCAACATGGGCGAATCAAAGATGCGTTCGCACAGTGCCAGATCAATGTTGTCATGCTTGCGCATGTTGGCTTGGCGCTTCGTTTCGTCGTAAGTGACCATTGGAAAATTGTATTGACGGATTCTCCCAAGTCAATCAAATTGTTAATACGAATTCACGCGAATGAGTTTTTTCATTCAAGCAAACCGGCGTGCTGACAGATGACGAGGGCAGGCTACCGCGCAGCGCAGCTCAAGCGCCGTTTAACGGTCACCAATTGACGACGCTCTGGTCAAGATCAAGGCCCGGTGTCGGTTGTGCTGCCAGATATCGGCCTCAGCGCTCATCAAAACTCACGGTCACAGCCTCACTGATTGGGCGCGACTGGCAGCTCAGCACAAAACCCTTGTCGGTTTCCCAGGCTTCCAGGCCAAAGTTCCTGTCCATCGTGACGCTACCGCTCATCACCTTGCAGCGGCAGGTGGCGCAGACACCCCCCTTGCAGGAAAAAGGCAGATCCAGGCCGGCGGCCATGGCCACGTCCAGCACATGCTGATCCGGGCTCATGTGCAGCGCGTGTGATTTGCCATCCAGCACCACGGTCAGCGCCACTTGGCCAGCGGCGGGCAGCTTCATGCTGTTGGCCACAGCGGCCTGGCGCGCCTCGGGTGTCAACGTTTCCAGGGTGGGCGAGGTAAAGCGCTCGGTATGCACCTGTTTGGCTGGCACACCAGCGTCGAGCAAGGCTTTCTCAGTGGCTTCGATCATGGCCTCGGGGCCGCAGACAAACACCTCGTCCATGCTGGCCACCGGCAGCAGCGCGGCAATCAGGGCGCGCACCT
>JAIFMA010000246.1 GCA_020048795.1 Rhodoferax sp. | reverse complement strand
ATATAGGTGCCGCGCGAAAGGTATTCCTTGATGATGTCGTTCTGCGTGGTGCCGCTCAACATCTTTGGGTCAATACCGCGCCGCTGCGCCAGTGCGATGTACAGCGCCAGCAACCAGGGTGCTGTGGCATTGATGGTCATCGAGGTATTCATCTTGTCGAGCGGAATCTGGTCAAACAACTGATCCATGTCCTCGATATGCGATATGGGCACGCCGACCTTGCCAACTTCGCCACTGGCCAATGGATTATCCGCGTCGTAGCCGGTCTGCGTTGGCAGATCGAAGGCGACCGACAAACCGGTCTGACCCTTGGCCAGATTGGTGAGGTAAAGCGCGTTGGAGGCCTTGGCCGAACTGTGACCGCTGTAGGTCCTCATCAACCAGGGTTGATCTTTTTTCTTGGGTGCGGTTGCCATGATTAGCCCCTTTTGCGGATGACGAGCTGGCGCTCGATTTCAAAAATCTTGTCTTCAATTTTTTCTTTGCCGATGGCCTTCTTGTCGTTTTCCTTGATGAACAAGTCTGCGCCATGTTTGGCATAGGCGTTGGCGGCACTGATGTTCTTGACCCCAATCAGTTGAAAATTGACGATGCCGAAGCGGCTCGCCAATGCGCCCGGCGCATCTTCGACTGCCAACACGCGCGACAGAGCGGCAACGGTGTCACCGGCAATCGACGGCTGGGTGTGGTAACCCTCGGTAAAACCGATCTCCCAAACGCTGTTTTCGCTCACATCGCGACTGGCCAGGCCTTCGAGCCAGGCAAAAACCAGTCCGCCATAAACAATCGGATCGCCACTCATCTTGCCTGACAGGCCGGCGCTGAAAACCTGGTCAAAATGCAGCGGATGGGTGTTGCCCACTGCATAGGTCAGCGACAAGTGTTCGTCGGTGATGGTTCTGCCGTTGGCATGAACGATCACATCACCCACCGCAAAATCCTCGAACCAGGAATTTGGCCCGGTCAGACCAGAGGGCAGTTGCACAGGGAAGCTTGGCAGCGATACCTCGGCTTGCTCAACCCAAGGAAAAATCGGCATTGTTGTTGCGCTTGGCAGCGGCGTGGTGGGCGGTCGACTGCCTTGGCCGTCAACCATGATTTTTCTCTGGTACTGCAGCACCACTTCGTTGTTCTGGTTAAGCCCCAGGGTACGGATGGTGATGATGCCGGGCTTGCCGACACCCCGCTCCTTGCGATCCATCACCTTGGTCAGGGAGCGAACGGTGTCGCCCGCATAGACTGGTCGCAAATACTGTGCATCGTAATACCCGAGATTGGCCATCGCTTTTTCGGAGTCGTTTTGTACGCCTAGCGACAGAACGACGTTGAAAACCATCTGCGGAGAAGCCAGCAGACCGGTAAAACCACAGGCTGTGGCGTACTGGTCGTTGAGGTAAAGCGGATTGCATTGCAAGTAGGTGCGGGCAAACGCCTCCATTTGCGCCGAAAGAAAGGTAAAACCACGGGGGTGAACAAACACTTGCCCGGGCACAAATTCTTCCAGATAGCGACCGTAATGCGGATGACGAACCCTGGGCCCGTCAACCTTCACCTTTTCGGCCAGTTCAACTTGCGCCTGAAAACGAATCGCCTGCGACATGGGATGTGCTCCTTTGAACGTAAGTTTGTGTCGGCTATCCAAGCCGAGGCTAGACAGAATCTATCAGAGAGCGTGCAATGACCTTCAGAGCCAGCGTTTCTTCAGCGCCTTCGAAAATCGACAACACCCGGGCATCGACAAAAAAGCGGCTGACTGCTGTCTCTTCGGCGTAGCCCATGCCGCCATGAATCTGCAGCGCTTCGCGGGTTAACCATTCAGCGGTGCGGCAGGTGAACAGTTTCACCATGCTGGCTTCCATCTGGCCTTCACCCTGATCCATCAAACGACCAACAGCGTAGGTGAACTGGCGTGACACTGTCAGCAGGGTCGCCATGCGGGCCAGTTTGACCAGCGTGAGTTGGTATTCGCCGATCGCCTTGCCAAACACCTTGCGGTCTGTGGCGTACAAAACTGCCCGCTCAAAAGCTGCCTGCATGACTCCAATGGCGCGGGCTGCGGTTTGAATGCGTCCACCGGCAAAACCGGCCATGGTGGAGTAAAAACCCTTGCCTTCGCCTTCCGGCCCACCCACCAGGTTCTCATCGGGCACAAAGATATGGTCGAAAAACAACTCGTAAGAATGCATGCCGCGGTAGCCAATGGTGGAGATCGCACGACCGGTCAACACACCGCCCTGCGGCTGACGGAATTCAAAATCGTGACCCTCATACGAGTCTTTTTCGACCAGGAACATGCTCAGGCCTTTGTGGGCGGCGGCACGATCCGGGTTCGAGCGTGCCAGCACCAGCAGCAGGCCCGCCTTGCCAGCCATGGTGCACCAGGTCTTGACACCGTCGAGATGCCAGCCACCCTCGCACTTGGTCGCCTTCAGCCGGATGGCGGCAACGTCCGATCCGGTATCGGGTTCGGTGACCGCAATGGCGCATAAGGGATGGCCCATGGCCACTTGCGGCAGCCACTTTTGTCGCTGCGCCTCGGTGCCACCCTTTTGCAGGGCTCGGCTGAGGATTTCGGGCCGGGTGATCAGGCTACCCGCGGCGCCGATCGTGTCTTCATGATCGTCGCTCTGGATGCCGCCGTAACGCTCTGGAATCGACAGCCCAAAGCAGCCCATTTCGGTCAGTGGCACCAAAATCTCTTTTGGAATGATCTTGTCCTTGCGGTGAATTTCTTCGGCCAGGGGCATCACCACATGGGTGGCGAGCTTGCGGAACGACTCCTGCATCATCAGGGCATCTTCGCCAAGCAGATAGGCACCGCTGGCACCGTCCATGGCGATCACTTGTCGGCCCAGCGCCTCCAGATTGCCAGCATCAAGCTGTGCGCGGCAAAAGCGGGTTAGGGCGTTTGCGTCCAGAAGAGCAATGTCTTCCTCACCCAGACCAAAACTCTGCGGGCGGGCCGAGAAACGGTTGCGGATGTTTTGCAGCGCTTCGGCGCAAAAAACCAGAGTCATCTGCTCTTCAAGGCAGATGGCATCGCCGCTGGTATCGCTGGCAGCAACGGCCTTTCGCGCATAAGCCACCGCAAAACGCGCGGTGGTCGCTTCGGCCGCACACCAGGCCAGGTCGAAACTTGCCATTTGATGGCCGTCGAGCTTCTCGCCTGACACGCCTTTGCCGCCGAGGCATTGCTGCTTTATCCAGACCAAGGACTTTTTAATTTGCGCATCGGCTATGTCGAGAAACTGCGACGCAGCCTGCATCCTGCTGTTGACATCACTCATGGTTCATCACTTTCTTAGGGGCCAAGCGGCCATTATTTGCCGGTGCGATTGCTGACAATGCGAACAAATGAACGAGAGCGCAATTCGTCAAGCGTGATGCCGGTTGCCAGCACTTCCTGCTCGGTGATGGCACCGCAGGCCATCCCGCGCAAGAAGAAGTTCAGTAGACCTTGCCCGGTAGCGGCATCGTCAAACGTATTGCCCACCAGCGTGGCTTGAGCGGCCTTGTTCAGAAAAGCGTTCAGTCGGGTCGATGCATCTTGCAAGCCGCTCAGGAAAAAAGCATCCATCGCCGCATAGCGCACTGGCAACTGACCCGGATTCAAGTCCCAGCCTTGGTAATAACCGTGACGCAGCGAGTGCATGATGTTGTCGTAGTGCAGTTTCCAGGCACCATGCACCACCGAGCGGTTTTCGTCCATCTGCTGGGCCGACAGCACACCGTCCTTGGGTGCCTTGTGTGGCCCGATCGGCATGCTGGTCGTAGCCCCATCGCTGATGGTGATGCCAGTGCCAGCCAGACTGACTTGCAGCACATGGCGGGCAAAATCGCAGGCCGGATGGGTGTGGGTCTGGTGCGCGGCAGTGATGTTGCAGGAGGCGGTGTAGTCGTAAGTGCCGAAAATCGCTGAACGGCAGCGGCCACCGGCTGCAGCTACCAGCAGCGGAACCGTGTTTTCGCCTTTGTGATTGATGATCGACTGGGTGGTTTCGATCATGATTTCCATCTTGAGAGAATCTTTGGCAAAACCCAGGCGGGTCTCAAGATTTTCAAGGATTTTGACAAAGGTAGAAACCTGTGTCGGTATGGTGACCTTGGGGAGCGTCACGATAAAGTTTTTTGGCAGCTTGCTGCCGGTTTTCTCGGCCAGCCGGGTCAGAAAAATGTCCAGTGTGCGAATCGAGCGAACCTTGCATTCGTCAGAGAAGGTCTTGACCCGGATGCCGATAAAGGGCGACAGCACGTTGTCAGCCATGCCTTTGGCCACTTCATCGGCCGCCGCTACCGCATGGGCATCTTCTTCAGCATCGGGGCGGTTACCGTAGCCATCTTCAAAGTCGATGCGGTTGTCTTCAATGGGCTCGGCCTGAAGTTTTTTGACGACGCGGTTATAGACGGTGAAAGCCAGCCAGGCCGCCGGTTTGGTTTCGCGCACTTGTTCCGGATTGGCTTCCAGCGCACGCGTCAGGCTACCCAGCTCAAACGGATTGGCCGGTAGCATTTCAGCGCGGGGCAAGCCCAAGACCTTGGCAAAAACGCTAAAGCTGGGGGCATAGGTTTCGAGTGTCTTGAGTGCCACTTCACCGAGCTTGGGGGCAAAGCCGGCCTTGAAAAGATTGGCACCGCCATACACCGTGTGCACGGGTTGGCGCTCGAAAGAATCTGCCGGGTAGTCGGACTTGAAAACTGCATTGGCTTCATGCAGTTCGGCGCAGTAGGCGCTCATTTCGTCATGGGTCAGCGTGAGCTTCATGTGTTGTCTCCGTCGTTGTTACAAAAAACACATCCATCAGTGGTTGGAAATTGGTCCTCGACAGGGTGCGGATTCAAATACTTGCCAAGACACAACAGGAGCGTTGACCCATGTCGCAGCAAGACGAGCAGTCACGGGAACAAGCTCTTCCGACCCAACAACTCAACTGATCGCTCAATGCGAAAAATTTGCTGACAGAGGGCTGTTATGAACCTGAACACCACCAAAACCCAGTCGAACCAAAATAACCGAAGTGATTATGCGCCAGACTATGCTGCTTTGCAGCAATTAGTTCGCTGTTCAGTTATATTCCGATGGTCGAAAAGTGGATGTAAGTACCTGATTTAAAAATAAAAAAATATTTTTGGGGTCAAAATTGTGGCTTTAAAAATGTACGATGGCCAAAAAAATATCATCGGTAGTGAAGCTGTGCTTTGACTTGAAGCTCACCTCGCGCAAGCACTTCAATGATGAGTTGGCTGGCTTGCTGGTGTCGGGACCGGAAATGGCCACGGGTTTGGCCTTGCTGGTTGTTAAACGTGGTCGGTGGTGCTTGGTCTTCTGCATTTTCTGGGCGACCGTGCGGTGCAGTTCGATGCCGGAAATCGTTTCTTATGCCTCCAATGGTCTGTAGCCCTTGTCCCGATTGCTCTAGCAGCTATCTAAATAAGAGTGGCTGGCACCTACACCCGGGTGATGCACGGTTCCCAGGAGCCGCGGCTTTCGCCTCAACCAGACGCACCGTCAGCGGTCCACTCGGGCGCGTCCAACTGAGGAATCCAGGTTGTAAACATACGTTCGGTGCGGCGCACTTGGACGACCGGCACCTTTGACTATCTCGACCCGTGCTCTCAGCTTGCGCCTGCGACCACTACCGTGTTTCAAGTCCGTCAAAACAGGTGCTGAGCACCAGCGCAATGATCTCGTCGTTGCTGTACAAGTCGCCCATTTTGAGGAACTCCAGCACCGGGTCGCAGGCGCGGGCATACAGGGTGTAAAGCACGGCAATGG
>JAIFMA010000148.1 GCA_020048795.1 Rhodoferax sp. | reverse complement strand
TGGGCGGCGTGCCGATCAGGCCATCAGGTGGCGATAATTGCCAGCCAAACAAGGAGCTGGTGTGGATATGACGTTGCTGATCAAGGCCGCCATCATGGGGCTGGTGGAGGGGCTGACCGAGTTTTTGCCGATCTCGAGTACCGGGCACCTGATTCTGGTGGGTGCCTTGCTGGGTTTTGACGATGAAAAAGCCAAGGTGTTTGACATTGCCATCCAGACCGGGGCTATTTTTGCGGTGATTTTGGTCTATTGGGCAAAGATCCGCGATACCGTGGTGGCCTTGCCCTCCGAGCGGCAGGCCCAGCGTTTTGCCCTGAATGTGGTGATTGCATTTTTTCCGGCAGTGATTCTTGGCCTGCTGTTTGGCAAAGTCATCAAGGCGCATCTGTTTAACCCGGTGGTGGTGGCGGCTACCTTCATCATCGGCGGCTTTGTCATTTTGTGGGCCGAGCGCCGCCAGCAAACCCACCCGGCAAGCGCCCGCATTCACGATGTGGAGGCCATGACCCCCATGGACGCGCTCAAGGTTGGCCTGGTGCAATGTCTGGCGATGATTCCGGGCACCAGCCGCAGCGGTGCCACCATCATTGGCGGCATGCTGCTGGGCCTGTCGCGCAAGGCGGCTACTGATTTTTCGTTTTATCTGGCGATTCCAACCCTGATTGGCGCGGGTGCCTATAGCCTTTACAAAGAGCGAGCCTTGCTGTCAATGGCCGATTTGCCGATGTTTATGGTTGGGCTGGTGGTGTCGTTCCTCAGCGCCTGGTTGTGTATTCGCTGGCTGCTGCGCTACATTGCCAGCCACAGCTTTGTGGGCTTTGCCTACTATCGCATTGCCTTTGGCCTGGTGGTGCTGGTCACCGCCTGGAGCGGCACCGTGGCCTCATTTCTAAATCATTTGTGTCTAGGCGCGAAGCCGCAGGCAGTGCTGACGCTTGTCCCAATGCATCTTCAGATGCATTGGGAGGACAAGGCAAAGCAACAACGACACGGATGATTTAGAAATGGAATTAGACCGGGTGATAGCCGCCGAAGCAGCGCAGCGCTTCGCTGGCGGGGACCGGTCGGCTAAACAGATAGCCCTGAAATTCCTCACAGCCAAGCTGGCGCAGAAAGGCCAGTTGTTCCGGAGTTTCAACGCCTTCGGCGATCACACTCATGCCAAAACTGTGCGCCATGGCCACAATGGCGCGGGTGATGGCGGCATCGCCCGCATCGTGCGTGATGTTGCGCACAAAGCTCTGGTCGATCTTCAGGGCATCGAGCGGATAACGTTTGAGGTAAGCCAGGCTGGAGTAACCCGTGCCAAAGTCGTCCATCGACAACTTGATGCCCAGGGCCTTGAGTGAATGCAGGGTGGCTACCGTGCTGGCCACACTTTGCAGCGCCAGGCTTTCGGTCACTTCCAGTTCCAGCATGTGCGCCGGCAGTCCGGTGTCATGCAGCACCTGCCCCACCAGAGCGGGTAACTGACCGCTGGCAAACTGACGCACCGACAGGTTGACTGCCATCCGAAAGTCGCGCTGCCCAAGGTTTAACCATTGCACGGCCTGGGCTGCGGCACTGCGCAGCACACTCTCACCCAACTGGTTGATGATGCCGCTTGCTTCGGCAATCGGGATGAACTCCGCCGGTGACACCCAGCCCAGTGTGGGGTGCTGCCAGCGCGCCAGGGCTTCAAAACCCCTCAGTTGGCCGGTTCCAACCTGGATCTGCGGCTGGTAATAGACCAGTAGCGCACCGTTTGCCACAGCGTTGTGCAGTTCGTTGTGGATCTGCAACTGGCGGGCTACTTGCTGATTCACGGCACCATCAAACAAGCGATAGGCCCCGGGGCCATGCGGTTTGGCATGGCGCATGGCAGATTCGGCATTGAACATCAGCGACACGGCGGTACACGACGAGTCGCTGGCCTGACAGGCACCAGTGCTGGCGTTGAGGTGCAGACTGTGGCCAGCAATCTGGAACGGCGGCGCCAGCACCTGCATCAGTTGCCTGACCTGCGACGCCAGCGCCGGTGCCGGCGCGCTGGTGCGCAGGCAAATGCCAAAACAGTCACCAGCCAGTCGAGCCACCGGATGCTGGCCAGCACTTTGTCCGAGTTGCCTCACCGCATGGCCGAGCCGGCGCGACACCTCACACAGCACCAGATCGCCCACGGTCGAGCCAAAGCCGTCGTTGATGCGTGAAAAACCGTCGAGTCCCAGACACACCACGGTGATGGCCGGCGGCCCTGAACCTTGATGCTGACGCAGTTCGCTCGCAATCGCCTGTTCGAAACCCAGCCGGTTGGGTAGCGAGGTCAACGGATCGAGCTGCAGCGCCTGGCGAATCTCGTCCTGGTGCCGCACCGTGGCTTGCGCCACCTGTCGGCTTCGGCTCAAGCGGGTGGTGATGGCATCCAGCAGCTCTTCGCGTCGGTAGGGTTTCACCAGGTAGTCATCGGCCCCGAGTGTCATGCCCAACCTGACATCGCTGCGATCGGCTTTGGCACTCAGGACGATGATGGGTAACATGGCGGTGGCGGCATCCTGACGCAGTGCCTCAACCAGCCCAAAGCCGTCCAGCCGCGGCATCATCACGTCAGAGATCAGCAAATCGGGGCAATGCGCGCGCGCCTGCTCCAGCGCATCAAGCCCATCGCAGGCTGACCGCACCTGGTAGCCTTCAAGCTCCAGCATCAACTGGAGGTTCTCGCGCAAACTGGGTTCGTCTTCTGCGATCAGAATTTTCATGATGTTCCCTGGTGGTTCGGAGTCAGTATTTTTGTTGGCAACACCACGCTGAAGCAACTGCCGCGGTTGACCTGGCTGGTGACTTCGATCGACCCCTTATGCCAGGTGACCGAGTCGCGCACAATCGACAGCCCCAGGCCAGTGCCGGCGATGGTGCCCACATTGCTGGCACGTTGAAAGCTTTCAAACAGGCGCGGCAGATCCGCCTCGGGAATGCCAATGCCCTCGTCGGCCACCTTGATGTCAAGCGAATCGGTGCCAACCTGTAGCGTGAAAAAGACGGTTTTCCCATCGGGCGTGTATTTCAGGGCGTTGCCCAGCAAGTTGCCCAGGATATTGCGCAGCAGCGTTTCATCAAGCCAAAGCTCCAAATCCGAAGGCGGCAGGTCGAGCACCAGCTTGACCTTGTCACAGCGCACCGCCATGCTGCTTCTGAGCTCGTCGATGAGCCCCAGACAAAAACGCGTCACCGCCAGCGCCTGCGGATTGAACTCAAGCTGACCCGCGTCGGCGCGGCCAATCAGCAACACGTTTTCCAGCATGCGTGTCATGCGGTGCACCGCATCGTCAATTTTTTTCAGGGCTTCGGCCTTTTGCTCGGGGCGAAGGCGGTTCTGGTAGTGGCGCAGCAGTTCCACCGAGCCGTGAATGGTGGCAAGTGGCGTGCGGAACTCGTGCGATGCCATGGCAATGAAGCGCGACTTCATGTCATTGAGCTCACCCTGTTTTTGCAACGCCACGCGCCGGGTCTGTTCGGCCTGCATGCGGGCGGTGGCATCGACCACAAACATCAGGGTGGCATCGGCTGCGCCCCATTCAATCTTGACCGCAGACAGATCGAGCCAGCGGATGTCACCACCCTGGGTGATGACGCGAAAGCCGTAGTTCGTCTCCACCGGCTCGTTGCGCAGTCGGCGCTGGTGCCGCTCGACCACTTGCGCCACGTCATCGGGGTGAATCGTCGCCGTGAAGTGGTTTGACAGCAGATAGTCCAGCGGGTGGCCGACGATACGCACCATGCTGGGGTTGGCAAACACCATGCGTCCGGCCTGCACCACCACCACACCCACGCCCACACTCTCAATCACCAGCCGGTAGCGTGCCTCCGACTTGCGCAGTTCGTCAATCGCCTGGTAACGCTCGATGGCACTGCTGACATGGTTGGCCACAAACGACAGCAGGTCCGCATCCGACGCGTCGTAATGCACACTTGGCTCATAACCCTGCACCGTCAGCACCCCGGCGGTGACACCGCGGATTTGCATCGGCACGCCCAGCCATGAGGTAAAGCTCATGTCGCCACTGCCCTGCGTGATTTCGCCGGTCGCCTGTAGCTGCTGCAGCCTGGCCGCATCGATCAGCTGTGGTTTGGCGGTGCGCAGCACAAATTCGGTCAAGCCACGCCGATAGGGCACATGGCTGAGTTGCAGGCGGTCACCATCGCGCTCATCCACGTAGTACGGGAAATCCTTGGTGTTGCTTTGGGCATCGTAAAGGCAGACATAGCAGTTCCTGGCATACAGCAGTTCGCCCAGCAGCCCGTGCACGGTTTGCAAAAATTCGTAAAACGACAGATTGGCGGTGGCGCGCTCGGCGATGCGGTAAAAAATGCGCTGCAGGGTTTCGGCCTTTTTTTGCTCAGCGGCCTCAGCCTGCAACTCGTCGCCACGGCGCTCCAGCCAGTTGCTGGCGGCCTGTTTTTGCCGCTGCCACTCAGCCTGCAAGGCCACATAGTCGCGCGCCAAGGCCTGGTGCTGCGATTGCAGGTCGTGCAATGGCACCAACTGCTCGGACCAGGTTGTCATGAGCACTCCTGAACCGGCAAAGTCACGGTGAAGCAACTGCCAACACCGACCTGACTTTGCACGCTGATGCTGCCGTGATGAGCCGCCACGGCGGCTTTGACGATGGACAGGCCAAGCCCAGTGCCAGTGATCAGGCCGACGTTGCTGGCGCGATGAAAACGCTCAAACAGGTGGGGCAAATCCTCTGCCGGGATGCCAATGCCCTGATCGGTTACCGTGATCTCCAGACCTTGTTCAGTGCCCCTGACGCACAGTTGCACTTCGGTGTCGTCGCGTGCGTACTTGATGGCGTTGCCCATCAGGTTACCCAGAATTTTGCGCAGCAGGTGTTCATCCAGCCAGAACACCGCCTCTGGTGCGGGTAGATCCAGGGTCAAGCTGATTTTTGCCGTCTGGGTGTTCATGCTGCTGCGCAGTTCATCCAGCAGGCCGTGGATGAATGCCGTCAGTCCGACCGGTGCCGGCTCAAAAACCAGTTGTCTGGCATCTGCACTGCCAATCAGCAGCACGTTTTCAAGCATGCGGGTCATGCGCTGCACGGCCACATCGACCTTGTGCAGCGCAGCGTCCTTTTGCGGCGCACTGAGTCGTTCATCGTAATGGCGCAACAACTCCAGCGAACCGTGGATGGTCGCCAGCGGGGTGCGAAATTCGTGCGATGCCATGGCGATAAAGCCAGATTTCATGGCGTTGAGCTCCGTTTGCCGCTGTAGTGCCTGGCCTTGTGTCTGCTCGGCCTGGTGCCTCTCGGTGGCATCCACGGCAAACAGCAAGGTCGCCTGGTGCCGGTTCCAGTCGATCGGCACGGCAGAAAATTCAAGCCACCTGATCTGGCCTTGTGCATCAATGATGCGGGCCGGGTATTGCGGATCGAGCGCCTCGCCACGCTGGCGTTTGGCGTATTGAGTGGCCACGGATGCCACATCATCGGGATGCACAAAGGCCGTTAACGGTTGCGACAAAATATGCGCGATCGGATGCCCGACGATGCTGGCCATGCAGGGATTGGCAAACACCGCCTGCCCGCCCTGAATGACCACCACACCGAGGCCCACTTTTTCAATGATGGTGCGGTAGCGCCATTCTGACTTGCGCAACTCTTCAATGGTCTGGTAGCGCTCGATGGCACTGCTGAAATGATTGGCGACAAAGCTCAGGATGTCGGCATCTGATGCACTGTAGTCATTGCCGGCCTCATAGCGCTGCACCGCCAGCACACCGCCGATGGCACCGCGGATCTGCATCGGCACGCCCATCCAGCAGCTAAAACTGAGGTCGCCCGTGGCCTCGGTGATGTCACCACTGGCTTGCAGGCTGGCAAACCTGACGGCATCAATGCGCTGGGGCTGGCCGCTGCGCAGCACAAACTCGGTCAGACCCCGTCGATACGGCACATCGCTGCATTGCAAGGTTTCACCATCACGTTCGTCGATGTAGTAAGGAAAATCAAGCGTGTGTTTCTGTGCGCTGTACAGACAGACAAAGAAATTCCTGGCGTAAATCAGCTCGCCCAACAGATCGTGAACCACGCGCGAGAACTCATAAAAGGTCAGCCCTGCGGTGGCGCGTTCGGCAATGCGATAAAACACCTCTTGCAGGGTACGCGCCCGCTTTTGCTCAAGCGCTTCTGCCTGTAGCTCGGTTGTGCGTCTTTCGAGCCACTTGGCGATTTCTGCACGCTGCTGATCCACTTCCAGTTGGAGCGCACGATAGTCCGACAGCATCGTCGTGTGCTGCTGCAACACTTGCGCGTATTGGTGTGTCAATGCTTGGGCCTGGGTCATGCCCGAAGTTTGACATAGTTGGTGCCGTGATGCGCCAGATTTGAAGTTGCTCGGTGGTCTGGAACTGGCCTAGCCCCAAAGTGACGGGTCAGGTGCCGTGATCACGCCATGGTGATAGTGCATGGGCACCGCACGATCGAGTTTTTGTAGCAAGGGTCCATCCAGGTCCACATAGGCACAACGCTGCGCCAGCAAAAAAGCCGGTGCCATGGCCAGTGAGGTACCGCACATATTGCCCACCATCAGGCCCAGCCCGAGTTGCTGGGCGGCATCGGCCAATGCCAGCGCTTCAGTCAGACCCCCGCATTTGTCGAGTTTGATGTTGATGTGGCTGTAGCGGCCCGCGATGTGGGTCAGTGACGAACGGTCGGTGCACGACTCGTCGGCGGCCAGTGGCAAGGGCGAATTCAGTCCGGCAAGGGCTGAATCCATACCAACGGGCAGTGGCTGTTCAACCATTTCCACCCCAAGTTCCTTGAGCTGCGGCAGCAGCGTCACAAGCAATTCGAATGACCAGGACTGGTTGGCATCGACCACCAGCCGGGCGCTGGGGTGTTCCTCAAGCACCATGCGCACCACGTCAAGGTGGCGTCTGGTGTCCACTTTGAGTTTGAGCAAGGGGTATTGGCGCGCCTCGCGGGCCTTGCGCCGGGTGGTGGCTTCATCGCCCAGCCCGAGGGTGTAGGCGGTCGTGACGGGTTTGAGCGGTGGCAGCCCGATGGCTTGCCAGACCGGCACGCCAGTTTGCTTGGCGCGCAAGTCCCACAAGGCGCAGTCCAGCGCATTGCGCGCGCCACCAGCGGGCAAGCGTGCTGACAGTTCCTCGTGGCTCAGGCCATCGTGCAGATGGGGCCGCAGGGCGGTAATCTGAGCCGACATCGACTCAGGTGTTTCACCCTGGTAGTCAATACCGGCGGCCTCGGCCCATCCGGTGTGCCCCTGGCCATCGTGCAGGCTGAGCAGCAGCACCGGCTGATGGGTAATGACTTCGCGCGAGATCTCGAAGGGCTCGATCATCTCCCAGCGCTCGGCGCGCGTCTGGCAGGTGATCATGCTGCCAGCAGGGCATCAGCCAGCGCCTGCACGCCACCACGCATCGGGTCCACCACCGGCAGTTTCAGCCTTTGTGACAACTCGCTGGCGTAGCTGGCCCACTGCGGGTCTGACAGGGTGGACGAATTGATGCTCAAACCAATGCAGCGCACGGCCCGGTTGGTCAGGCGGGCGGCCTCGACATAGCGGTTGATGGCCTCCTGCAAATCTGGAATCGGAAAATCGGGGTAGGTCTCAATCGTGTCGCGTGACGGGTCGTGGCACAACACCAGCGCGTCGGGCTGCGAGCCGTGCAGCAGCCCCAGCGTCACACCCGCATAAGCCGGGTGAAACAGCGCACCCTGGCCTTCAATCACATCCCAATGGTCGGCGGCGTTGTCGGGCGACAGTTGCTCGGCTGCACCCGCCACAAAGTCGGCAATCACCGCATCAATCGCCACACCCTGGCCGGCAATCATCACACCGGTCTGGCCGGTGGCCCGGAAGGTGGCGGCCACCCCTTTGGCCTGCAGAGCCTGGGTCAGCGCCAGCGCGGTGTACTTTTTGCCCAGGGCGCAATCGGTGCCCACCGTCAGCACCCGTTTGCCACTGCGTTTTCGACCGGTGCCAGCCGGAAAAGTCTGGTCCGAATGGCGCACATCAATCAGCCGCGCACCACTTCGTGCGGCGGCTTGCACCAAACTGGGAAACGAGGCCAGCCGCGAGTGCTGACCACTCACCACATCGAGGCCGGCATCCAACGCGGCTTCAAGTTCGGTCAGCCACTGGGTTGGCAACACACCGCCCACCGCTGCCACGCCAATCACAATCGATCCGGCACCCTGCCGCGCTGCCTCTACAGGCGAGAGTCTTGGCAAATCGAGCGTCACGGTGGCTTCGGGCAGGCTCCACTCACCCAGCACATCTTGGGTGCACCAATCGCGCAGACCAAAGGCCGTTTTGGCATCTGACTTCAGGTCCACATCGCCAAGGAACAGCAGGTAGGGTTTACGGAGTTGGTGCATAGGGGGGTCCATATCAGATCAGTGTGGCGTTTTCTAGGTGGCGCCGGGCAAAAAAAGGCAGTGGCTGCTGCGAGAATAAGTCAACCTGGGCGGCACCACGATGTTGCGTTGGTCACGCTACACCTGAAGGGATAGGCGAAGCATCGGATGGCTTGACAAAAAGCGCTGTTTCTATCCCTTTAGGGGTAGATCGGGCCGATGGGGCATGAAATGCGCTTATTCTCGCTCGGGTGTGACCGTCCCTAGACCAACCCCATGCGCCACCTGGCGTGTTTTTTCAGAAAGTAGCAATGAAACGATTGAATCATTCGGTGAAAGTGTTGGCGCTTGTCGTCTCTGGCCTCTGTGCGGTAGCCGCAAGCCCTGCGGTCTGGGCACAGGACGCGGTGTTTGTCATCAATGCACGGGAAAACGGTTTTCCCACCTACAACCCGATCAAGGGCACCAAGCTCAACGTCGCCAACAACCTGATTTTTGACCGCATGGTGGTGCAGGATGCCGACCAGAGTTTTCATGGCCAACTGGCCACCTCATGGGAGTCGTCAGCCGATGGCCTGAGCTGGACCTTCAAGCTGCGCAAGGGTGTCAAGTTTCATGACGGTGAGCCGTTCAATGCCAAGGTGATCGAGTGGTGGGTACCCAAGTTCAAGGGCACCGAGAACGCCTACATGACCGAAGCCATTGACAAGGTGGTGATCGTGGACGATCACACCGTCAAATTTGTCATGAAAAACCCCGACCCAAGCCTGCTACTCAACATGGCGACCAGTTTCATGGGCATTCCCTCGCCCAAATCCTATGACGCTTTGGGCGACAAGTTTGGCGTGACCGCCGCCGTGGGCACGGGCCCGTTCAAGCTGAGTAGCTTCACCGTGGGTCAACAAACCAAGCTGGTGCGCAACGACGATTACCGCTGGGCATCTGATCTGTCGAAAAACCAGGGCCCGGCCAAGATCAAGAATCTGACGCTGCGCGAGATCGGCGAGGAATCCACCGCGTTTCTGGAACTCAAGACCGGCGGTGTGGACGCGCTGCTGAGCGTACCAACTGATTTTTTGCCCAAAATTCAGGCCGAAAAGTCGATGAAAGTGGTGCTGTTGCCGGGCACCGAGGTGTTCTACATGCCGATCAACACCTCGGTCGAGCCGTTTACCGACATCAAGGTGCGTGAAGCGGTGGCTTTGGCGGTAAACCAGAAAGAAATCATGACCAGCCTGTTTGGTGGCATGGGTGCGGTGGCCAACAATTTCCTGATCAGCTCGCTGCAGGAAGCCAAGATCAATCCCAAGTTCAACATCAGCTACAACCCGGATCGCGCCAAGAAGCTGCTTGACGAGGCTGGTTGGGCCATGGGTGCGGGCGGTGTGCGCGCCAAAGCGGGCGTGCCTTTGACGGTGAAACTCTGGACCCAAAACGCCACCCAGTTCAAGCGTGTGACCGAGGTGATTCAGGCGCAATTGAAGGCCATTGGTGTGAACGCCGAGATCACGGTGCAGGACGCGGCCTCGATCAACACCATGTACAAGAAGAAAACCGACCACCAACTGGCAGTGCGCAGTTATGACTACGTGAATGCCGACATTCTGGACTGGTTCTTCAGTGGCACCCGTCTGGGTTACCCCAACGTGTCGATGTGGAACGACCCCAAGGCCGAAGAGCTCAACGCGAAGGCGATGAAGGCATCACGCACCTGGGACGAGCGGGTGGCCAACTTCAAGGTCTATCACGAGTATGTGATGTCGCAGTTTGTGTTTGCGCCGATCTACCAGCCAACCCAGAGTTTTGCCTACAGCACCACCCGCCTCAAGCTGCCTGACACCATTCGCGGCATCAAGCTGGCCACGCAGTCCATCATGGACATCGAGGTCAAATAAAGGCAGTGACGAAGCATGCGCATGGCCATCGCTGACCAGAGAGGACGGCACGTTTGCTGAACTACCTGGTGAAACGCCTGCTGCTGCTGGTGCCGGTGTTTCTGGCGGTGTCGGTGGTCATTTTCATGATCATCCACCTGGTTCCGGGCGACCCGATCGACAACATGATCCAGATCGGGTCTTCGCCAGAACAACGGGCCCAACTGATCGCCCGTTACGGCCTGGACAAACCCCTGCTGGTGCAATATGGCGTGTGGTTCGATCACATGCTGGCGGGCGATCTGGGTGATGCCATCATCCTGCGCCGCCCGGTGGCCGAACTGATTGCCGAAAACCTGCCGCATAGCCTGATGCTGGGCTGTCTGGCTTTTGTTTTTTCGGCCGTGGTGGGCGTGGCCACCGGGGCGCTGGCCGCCGTCTTCAAAGACCGCTGGATTGACCGTGCGGTGATGACCTTCATTCTGTTCGGCTCCACCTTGCCCAGTTTCTGGCTTGGTCTGCTGATGATTCTGGTGTTTGCAGTGCAACTGGAATGGTTTCCGGTGTCTGGCGCACGCTCCTGGACATCACTGGTGCTGCCGGTGCTGACCATTGGCCTGCATGGGGTGGCGCTGGTGTCGCGGGTCACGCGGGCCGCCATGCTGGATGTGGCGCGCAAGGATTTTGTGCTGATGCTGCATGCCAAGGGCCTGTCGCACTGGCGTATTCAGTTGCAGCATGTGCTGCGCCATGCCTTGCTGCCGGTGGTGACCATTCTGAGCCTGCGTATTGGCTGGATTGTGGGTGGCGCAGTGACCATCGAATTTGTCTTTGCGCGCCCGGGCCTGGGGTCGCTGTTGATCACTTCGCTGAACCAGCGCGACTATCCGGTGGTGCAAGGATGCCTGCTGATGCTGGCCATGGCCGTGATGCTGGGCACCTTGCTGGGCGATCTGGTGCAGGCGGCGATGGACCCGCGCGTGCGGGACAGCATGAAATGACTGCACCCGTGTATTCTGGTGCGTTGGCCAGCACCATCCGTACCTGGCGTGGTGGTTTGTCCATGCTGGGCATCTTGCTGGTGGTTTTGGGCGCTGTGTTGGCCCCGTGGATCGCACCCTACGCCTATGACATCCAGAACCTGTCGGCCACCAACCAGGAACCCTCTTGGGCGCATTGGCTGGGCACCGATGAGTTTGGCCGCGATGTGTTGTCACGCATCATCGTGGGTGCCCGCACTTCGCTGACGGTGGCGGTCACGGCCATTGGCGTATCGGTGCTGGTGGGCATGAGTCTGGGGGCAGCGGCCGGGTATTTTGGTGGGTTTTTTGACCGCATGGTCACCGCAGTGGTTGACCTGACCTGGTCTTTCCCCGAGGTGCTGATTGCGCTGATTTTTGTGGCGCTGATCGGGCCTGGCCTGCAAAGCACCATGATTGCCATCAGCATTGCCTACCTGGCCCAGTTTGCCCGGCTGACACGCGCCCAGGTGATGAGCATCAAGAACGAGACCTATGTTGAGGCGGCGGTGAATCTGGGGGCCGGGCATTGGCACATTGTGTTTCGGCACCTGCTACCCAATGCGGTCACGCCGGTGATTGTGGCGGGCATGCTGGCCACGGGCGACGCCATCATTCTGGAGGCCACGCTGGGGTTTTTTGGCCTGGGCGTGCAACCGCCCAAACCCAGTTGGGGTGCCATGATGAGCAGCGGTACCGCACAGATTTTTCTGGCCCCCTGGACCATCATGGGCCCAGGGCTGGCGATTGCCTTTACCGTCATTTCGATCAACCTGTTGGGTGATGCGCTGATCGAGTCGCTGGACATTCGCAACCGCATGCGGGACAACTGACATGGCCTTGTTGTCTGTGCGCGATCTGTGTGTGTCGATGGGCCGGGTGCAGCCGCTGGACCGTATTTCGCTCGACCTCGACAAGGGGCAGATTCTGGGTGTGGTGGGCGAATCGGGCTCGGGCAAATCGCTCACCGCCATGGCCATCATGGGTTTGTTGCCCTTGATGGGCGGACGCATCAGCGGTGGTGCCATTCAATTTGGCGGCACCGAGCTGGTCGGCCTGGCCGAGCCCGCCTACCGCGCCCTGCGCGGCCAGCGGCTGGCGCTGATCACGCAGAACCCGATGACCTCGCTGGACCCGATGATCAAAGTTGGTGCGCAAGTGGATCAGGTCGCCACCTTGCACCTGGGCCTGTCGGACGCGGCCGCCAAGGCGCGCACCCTTGACTTGCTGCAACAGTTGCGCATACCCGATGCCGCCACCGTGTACCACCAGTACCCGCACCAGATGTCAGGCGGTATGAAGCAGCGCGTGGTGATTGCGATGGCGCTGGCGGGCGACCCGGACCTGATCATCGCGGACGAACCCACCACCGCGCTGGATGTGACGATTCAGGCGCAAATCATCCAGATTCTGGTGGACCTGGTGCACAGCCGTGGGTTGGCGCTCATGCTGATCACCCACGACATGGGGGTGGTGGCGCAGGCCTGTGACAAGGTGGTGGTGTTGTACGCCGGCCGCGTGGCTGAAAGCAACACCGTGCACGACATTTTTGCCCAACCGGCGCATCCCTATACCCGCGCCCTGATTGCCTGCATTGCCCAGGCCGGACAGCGGCGTGGCAGCCTCAAGGGTATTCCCGGCGTGGCGGGCGTGGGAGACTACGCGCCGGGCTGTCGTTACCACCCGCGTTGCGACCCTGTGCAGATGCTGTGCCAGAGCGATGTGCCAGCGCTGCGAGCCTGTGGCCGGGGCGTGGTGGCCTGCCATTTTGCCCAGTGTGCCAACCATGCTTGATGCCACCCTCAGTCAGATCAAGACTTTGGTTGAAATACGGGCGCTGACCGCGTGATGACCGCTGTGGCCGATGTCACGCTGGACATCCCGCGCGGCCAGGTCACCGGCGTGGTGGGTGAGTCGGGTTGCGGCAAATCGACATTGGCGCGGCTGGTGCTGCGGCTGCTCGATGCCAACAGGGGTCAGGTGGTTTTTGACGGGGTCGATCTGGCCACCTTGTCGGCAGGTGCCTTGCGCCCATGGCGCCGACGCATGCAGTTGGTGTTTCAGGACCCGTATTCGTCGATCGACCCACGTTACACCATTCGTGCTGCCTTGCTGGAGCCGCTGCTGGTGCAGGGCGTGGCCTTGAATGCGCAGCAGACCAGCGACAAGGTGAACGCGCTGATGGCCATGGTGGGCTTGAATCCAACGCTGGCCGCAAGCTACCCGCACCAGCTCTCGGGCGGGCAAAAGCAGCGGGTCGGCATTGCTCGGGCGCTGGCGTTGCACCCCTCATTTTTGGTGCTGGATGAACCCACTGCGTCGCTCGATGTGTCGATCCAGGCGCAGATCATTGCCCTGCTGGAGCAGCTTCGGCAAGACCTGGGCCTGACCTACCTGTTTATCTCGCACGATCTGGGCCTGGTGCGCTATTTTTGCGACCGCATTGTGGTGATGTACCTGGGCCGCGTGGTCGAAGTGCTGCCCACCGCGCGCACACCGCCGCGCCACCCGTACACCGTGGCCCTGATGGAAAGCACTTTTGAGCCGGACCCGGCCCTGCGCCGTGTCATCACGCGCCTGAGCGGTGAAATTCCCGATGCCTTTAACCCACCGCCGGGCTGTGCCTATGCGGCGCGTTGCCCGGCCGCCTGCGAGCGCTGCCGCAGCGAGCGCCCTCCCCTTGTGACCCTGAACGGCCATGAACTGGCCTGCCACCATCCCGTCGGATGACACCACGCCGAAAAAATGAGTAAATTGATCGTCCTGACTGCTGAATTGCTGCACGAAACCAACACCTTTTGTGCCTTGCCCACCACCCTGGCCAGCTTTGCCGAGCGTGGCTTGTTGTATGGCGAAGCGGCCATTGCTGCCCGGCAAGACAACAACACCGAGCTGGGCGGGTTTCTGGAGGCGGCGCGGGCCCATGACTGGAGCGTGGTGCACACCATCAGTGCCCACGCCCAGCCCGGCGGCGTAGTGACGCGGGATGCGTTTGACCAATTGACGGCACCGATTCTGGTGGCGGCGGCAGAGCACAAGGGCCAGCTTGACGGCATCCTGCTCGGGCTGCACGGGGCCATGGTGACTGATTTTTGTGAGGATGGCGAGGGTGAGTTGCTGCGGCGCCTGCGTGCCCGGCTAGGCACCAAGGTGCCCATCGCCATCACCCTCGACCCCCATGCCAATGTCAGCCAGCAGATGTGTGATCTGGCCAACATCATGGTGTCGTTCAAGACCTACCCGCACACCGACATGCGTCTGGCCGGGCGCCAGGCGGCCGACATTCTGCAGCGCAGCATGACCGGGCAGATCCAGCCGCGCAGCTTGCGGGTCAAGCGGCCAATGCTCGAAGAAGTCAACGGCGGGCGCACCGATGTGGGGCCGATGGTGGAGCGCATGGCGCGGGCGCGCCACTACGAGTGTCAGCCCGATGTGTTTGCTGTCAGTGTCAATGGTGGTTTTGCCAATGCGGATATTGCCGAGGTGGGGCCGTCCGTGGTCATTACTGCGCAGGGTGACATGGCAGCCCATGCGCGCTTTGCCAGTGAGCTGGCCGACGACATGTGGCGCCAACGGCTGGAGCGCCTGAACCAGTTCCACACGGTGGCGCAGGCCGCTGGCCTGTGCAAGGCATTTGTTGCCAGCCACCCACAAGCCAGCGGTCCGATCATCGTGGCAGACTATGCCGACAACCCCGGTGGCGGTGCCTATGGTGACTCGACCGCGCTGCTGGCGGCCATGCTGGATGCCGGTATCCAAGATGCCTGTTTTGGTGCCATGACCGACCCGCAGACGGTGCAGCAGTTGGCCGGCCACCAGCCCGGTGACACGGTGGAAGTGCGCTTGGGCGGCAAGACCGACCCGCGTTTTGGCGGCCAGCCGCTGGCGCTGACCGCCACGTTGAAGCGGCTCAGTGATGGGCACTACACCGGCAGCGGCGCCATGATTGGCGGCCTCAAGCGCAGTTGGGGGCCAACTGCGGTGATTCAGGTTGATGGCATCGAGATCCTGGTGGTGACACACCGCGCGCAGATTCTGGACCTGCAGCAATTCAAGGCCTTTGGCATCGACCCCGAGAAGAAACGCGTGGTGGCGCTCAAGTCCATGCAGCATTTCAGGGCCGCCTTTGAACCGATTGCCGCTGAAATCATCGTGTGCGACAGCGGTGCGCTGTGCACGCTCGACTATGCCCGCCTGCCATTTGCCAAACTGCCGCATCCGCTGTTCCCGTTTGACCCGCAGATTGACATAGCGGCCTGGTTGCAGGCGAACCATCAGGGCATCTACATCCCGCCAGCCTTGGCCTGAAGGTCTGCTGGTGGCCTGCGACGGCGACCCGTTCAGACATGTGCCGTGGCGCGGCGACCAGCAAGGATGCGCCCCCAATCACGGCACCAGTCGGGCATCGAGCACCAAAAACTTGCTGCAGAGCATCTGGCATGGTCTGGCCTGCGGGCCTCGATGTGCGCCACGGCTGCAGTGAATTTGGGGTCGGATCCCAATTTCCGGCCAGCAGCCTGGGCGGGGCACCTGGTCGTCCCGGAAATTG
>JAIFMA010000003.1 GCA_020048795.1 Rhodoferax sp. | reverse complement strand
GCCATCTTTGTGCACCACGGCCTGTTCTGGCGGGGTCAGGATGGCCGGGTGACGGGCTGGATGAAACAGCGCCTGGCCTTGCTGCTGGCACATGACATCAACCTGCTGGCCTATCACCTGCCGCTGGATGCGCATCCTGAACTGGGCAATAACGCGCAACTCGGCCTGAAACTCGGACTGGTGTGCCGTTCCCGGTTTGGAGAGCAGGCGCTGGGCTGCATGGGGCTGCGGTCCGATGGTCAATCATTTGCATCAGCGCCGGTCCTGGCTGAGCACTTAAAATTTATATTAAATCGGCCTGTAGCCCTTTTAGATACAGCGCAGAGAGCTATTAAAAATATAGCTTGGTGCAGCGGTGGGGCACAGGGCTATTTTGAAGCTGCGATTGCCGCTGGGGCTGATGCCTTTATTACCGGTGAGCTGTCAGAGCCGCAGGCACACTACGCCCGCGAGTGCGGGGTGGCTTACCTGGCTTGTGGTCACCATGCCAGTGAACGTTATGGCGCACCCGCCGTGGCAGACCTGATAGCCCAGCAGTTTGGTTTGCAGCATGAATTCATCGACATTGACAACCCGGCCTGATGGCCACCTGACAGCCATGACCACGACCATAAACTTGCCCATTGCCATCACCTTGGGTGACCCTGCCGGCATTGGCCCCGAGATCATCGTCAAGGCTTATCGGGATGCGCCGGATCAGACGCAGGGCTGCTTGGTGGTGGGTGACCTGGCCACGCTGCGCCGCGCCGCCCGGGTGGTCGCGGGGGAGGGCATCGTGATGCCGGTGGCGGTGCTGGACGGTGTGCAAGACCTGGTCAACTGCCCACCACGCTGCATTCCCCTGCTGCAAATTGGTCAGGCCGAGACCCGGGCGGCACCCGAGCCCGTGCCTTTTGGCCAGCTCAGTGCCCGTGCCGGTCAACTGGCGGGCGATTGTGTGGTGTGGGCTGCCAATGCGGCGCTGCGCGGCGAGGTGGCGGCGTTGGTCACGGCACCCTTGAACAAGGCAGCCCTGTCGCTGGCGGGGGCACCGCACAACGCGTTTGCGGGGCATACCGACATGTTGCAGGCGCTGGCCGCCGCCCACACCCGGCAATCCATCGCCGAGTTGCCGGTACGCATGATGCTGGCCAATGACGAATTGCGGGTGGTGCTGGTCAGCATTCACCTGTCTTTGCGCGACGCGCTGGCTGCCGTCACCGTTGACAATGTGCTGCAAAGTCTGTTGATCACGCACCGCTCACTGCTTGCCATGCTGGGGCGTGCCCCGCGCATTGGTGTGGCCGGGCTCAATCCGCATGCCGGTGAGGGGGGCTTGTTTGGCCTGGAAGAACTTGAGATCATTGCCCCGGCTATTGCGGCAGCCAAAGCACAAGGCTTGTGGGTCAGTGATGTGTTGGCCCCTGACACGGTGTTCATGCGGGCGCGTGCCAAAGGTGATCAACCGGGCGAATTCGACGTGGTGCTGGCCATGTACCACGACCAGGGGCTGATTCCGGTCAAGTACCTGGGGATCGAAAAAGGCGTGAACGTGACCTTGGGTTTGCCCCTGGTGCGCACCAGCCCGGACCACGGCACCGCCTTTGACATTGCCGGCACCGGGCGTGCGGACGCTTCCAGTTTGATGGAAGCCATTCGCGTGGCTCGGCAGTTATGCAATCGTTGAAAAGATGCCTTCAGAGCTTGCTGTATAAGCGCAGCAAGCTACGAATAAAATAGCATTATTTCTTCAGGCTATCGCGGATCTCGCGCAGCAGCACCACGTCTTCGGGGGTTGCGGGCGGTTCGGCCGGGGCTGCTGCCGGGGCCTCTTTCTTCAGGCGGTTGATCTGCTTGACCATCATGAAAATGATGAACGCCAGAATCGCAAAATTGACGGCAACGGTGATGAAGTTGCCATAGGCAAACACCGGCACACCGGCTTTTTTCAGGTCGGCCAGGGTGGCACCAGTTCCGGCTGGTATCTGGCCCAGCACCACAAAGAGGTTGGAAAAATCGAGCTTGCCAAATATGGATCCCACCAGCGGCATGATCAGGTCGCCCACCACCGAGTCGACAATCTTGCCAAAAGCCCCGCCAATGATCACACCTACGGCAAGGTCCATCACATTGCCTTTGATCGCAAACTCTTTGAACTCAGTCATCATGCTCATGGAGCCTCCTTCATCGAATGAAAAAACCCGCCGAGTATCCCCGATAAATCGATCAGGAGTCTGGTGCATCAACGCTCAGGCGGGCAATGTGGTCAGCTTGGTGACAAAGTTGCTCAGCTACAATCGATCCCCGTTACCTGTTGTGGTCTTTATCATTGAGGATTTCCATGAGTGAAGCGATTGCTGAAAGCAGCCTGAATGACGCCAGCAAGCGGACATGGCTGATTGCGTCCGGTTGTGCTGGGGCAGTGGGTGGTGTGGCTGCAGCCGTGCCTTTTGTCAGTTCTTTTTTGCCGTCTGAAAAAGCCAAGGCCGCCGGTGCCGCGGTCGAAGCAGATATTTCCGCGCTGGCTCCCGGCGAAAAAATGACGGTGGAGTGGCGTGGCAAACCAGTCTGGATCGTGCGCCGCACCCCCGAGATGTTGGCGGCATTGCCAAAGATCAACGACCAGTTGGCAGATCCGAAGTCTGAGCGCAAGCCGGCCGAACAAGCCCCCGAGTACGCGCGCAATGAGGTGCGGTCGCGCAAGCCAGAGTTTTTGGTGGTGGTGGGTATTTGCACGCATTTGGGCTGTTCGCCATCCGATAAGTTCAAAACCGGGCCGCAACCGTCACTGCCCGATGACTGGCAGGGTGGTTTTTTCTGCCCCTGCCATGGCTCCACCTTCGATCTGGCTGGGCGTGTCTATAAGAACAAGCCCGCACCGGACAATCTCGAAGTGCCCCCCCACATGTACCTCTCAGACACCAAATTGCTCATTGGTGACGACAAGAAAGCCTAAGGACGAACGACATGGCTGAATTTCACGAAATCTCCCCTAACGCCCCTTTGGGCGAAAAGGCACTCAACTGGGTTGACAACCGTTTTCCCTTGTCCAAGCTCTTCAAAGAGCACATGAGTGAGTACTACGCGCCAAAAAATTTCAATTTCTGGTACATCTTTGGCTCCTTGTCCCTCTTGGTGCTGGTGATCCAAATCGTCACCGGTATATTTTTGGTCATGCATTACAAGCCAGACGCTGCGGTGGCCTTTGCGTCTGTTGAGTACATCATGCGTGATGTGCCCTGGGGCTGGCTGATTCGCTACATGCACTCCACCGGCGCGTCAGCGTTCTTTGTTGTGGTGTATTTACATATGTTCCGGGGCCTGATGTATGGCAGCTACCGTAAGCCGCGTGAACTGATCTGGCTGTTTGGCTGCGGCATCTTTCTGGCCTTGATGGCAGAAGCCTTCATGGGTTACCTGCTGCCCTGGGGGCAGATGAGTTATTGGGGTGCGCAGGTGATCGTGAACCTGTTTTCTGCCATTCCTTTCATCGGCCCGGATCTGGCATTGCTGATTCGTGGTGACTTTGTGGTGGGTGATGCCACGCTGAACCGCTTTTTCAGCTTCCACGTGATCGCTGTGCCGCTGGTGCTGTTGGGTCTGGTGGTGGCACACATCATTGCCTTGCATGAGGTGGGCTCCAACAACCCGGACGGTGTTGAAATCAAGGCCACCAAGGATGCCAAGGGTATTCCTCTGGACGGTATTCCGTTCCACCCCTATTACTCGGTGCATGACGTGTTTGGTGTGAGCGTGTTCTTGTTCGTGTTCAGCGCGGTGGTGTTTTTTGCCCCTGAGATGGGTGGCTATTTTCTGGAGTACAACAACTTCATTCCGGCCGACCCGTTCCAGACGCCTCTGCACATTGCGCCGGTCTGGTACTTCACCCCCTTCTACACGCTGTTGCGCGCCGTGACCAGTGAAATGATGTATGTACTGATTGCGTGCGTGGTCATCGGCGCGGTGCTGGCCGTTGCCAAGATCAAGATGCCGGCCCTGTTCAAAGGGGCCATCGTGGGTGGTGCCGTGGTGATTGCTGCCCTGATGCTGGCCATTGATGCCAAATTCTGGGGCGTGGTCGCGATGGGTGGTGGTGTCGTGATCCTGTTTTTCCTGCCCTGGCTGGACAATAGTCCGGTCAAGTCCATTCGTTATCGTCCGAACTGGCACAAGGTTTTGTATGCCGTCTTTGTCATTAACTTCTTTGTGATCGGCTACCTGGGAACCCAGCCCGTATCGGACATCGCCGGGCGTATTTCCCAGGCCGGGACTCTCTTCTACTTTGGCTTTTTCATTCTGATGCCATGGTGGAGCCGTCTTGGTACGTTTAAAACAGTGCCCGATCGCGTCACTTTCACGGCGCATTGAGCAGGAGAAAAAACATGAAAATCATGGGTTTCACGCAAAAAATTATTCTCGGCTTCATGTGCGTCCTGGGTATGGCCGCTTCGGTTCAGGCCAATGTTGCTGGTCCGGCTTGGGACAAGGCACCCGACAAGATCAAGGACATGGCGGCCCTGCAAAGTGGTGCCAAAACTTTTGTCAACTACTGTCTGAACTGTCATTCTGCCGCGTTCATGCGTTTCAACCGTTTGCAAGACATCGGCTTGACACCTGAGCAGATCAAGGACAACCTGCTGGTCACCAACGCCAAACTCGGCGAGACCATGGTGGCGGCCATTGACCCCAAACAGGCCAAGGCATGGTTTGGTGTCAATCCGCCTGATCTGACGGTGATTGCGCGTTCGCGGGCTGGTGCTGGGGGCACTGGTGCTGACTATCTCTATTCGTACATGCGGGGGTTTTACCGCGATGAGGCCAAGCCTACGGGTTGGAACAATCATGTGTTCCCGAATGTCGCCATGCCTCATGTCCTTTGGGAGCAACAAGCCACGCAGACCCCTGCCCAATATGATCAGATGGTCGGCGATCTGGTCAATTACCTGCAATGGATGGCAGAGCCTGCCCAGACCACGCGTAAAAATATTGGCATCTGGGTTTTGGTTTTTTTGGCGGCTCTGACATTTCTGACCTGGAAGCTCAACGCGGCTTACTGGAAAGATATCAAATAGTTTGAATCCTTGATCTGCGCGGCCTTTTAGTGGCGTGCAGTTTCTTCAGAGTGGGATGCTTGGCAGCTTCCCGCTCTTTTATTTTTTTAGGAGCCTTCACCATGATGGTGCTTTACTCGGGCACAACTTGCCCTTTTTCACACCGCTGCCGTTTTGTGCTTTTTGAAAAAGGCATGGACTTCGAGATTCGGGATGTTGACCTGTACAACAAACCCGAAGATATCAGCGTGATGAACCCCTATGGCCAGGTACCCATACTGGTGGAGCGCGACCTGATTTTGTACGAGTCAAACATCATCAATGAATACATCGATGAACGTTTTCCGCATCCGCAATTGATGCCTGGCGACCCGGTTGACCGGGCTCGCGTCCGGCTATTCCTGCTCAATTTTGAGAAAGAGCTGTTCGTTCACGTTTCCACCCTGGAGTCTCGTACTGCCAAAGCGAATGAGAAATCGCTGGAAAAGGCGCGGGCGCATATCCGCGATCGGCTAACGCAACTGGCCCCGGTTTTTCTGAAAAACAAGTTCATGTTGGGTGACGGGTTTTCGATGTTGGATGTGGCGATTGCGCCCTTGCTCTGGCGTCTGGACTATTACGGCATCGAACTGAGCAAGAATGCGGCACCACTGCTCAAGTACGCGGAGCGCATTTTTTCCCGTCCGGCGTACATTGAGGCACTCACCCCGTCTGAAAAAGTCATGCGCAAGTAACAGTTGGTCCAATGGCAGCGAATCAAAACTCAGAGATCACGTCAACACGTCCCTATCTCATACGGGCTTTGCACGAATGGTGTTGTGACAATGGTTTCACCCCGTACATCACGGTATCGGTTGACAATTCAGTGCAAGTGCCGCGTGAATATGTCAAAGATGACGAAATTGTTCTCAATATTGGATTTGATGCAACAACCGCCCTGAGCATGGGCAACGAGTACCTTGAGTTCAAAGCCAGATTCTCAGGTGTGGTGCGTGACATCATGGTGCCGATGGATCAGGTGGTGGCGATTTTTGCGCGCGAAAACGGGCAGGGAATGGCATTTCCCAAACCAGATCGCAGTGGGCAGAAGATGGCAAGTTTGAAGCCGGTGCCCCGCCCCGTGATTTCGCTCGCCCAAGGGTCAGATACGTCCGATGCTTCGTCCTTGTCGGTAGTTGCGCCCACGGTTCCACCGAAGGGGACGAAGCCTTCGTTGACGCGCATCAAATAGTGTGGCGATTGGCTCGTACTGCTGTCGTGTAAAATTCATTCGTCGCCGATTTAGCTCAGTTGGTAGAGCAACCGCCTTGTAAGCGGTAGGTCATCAGTTCGAATCCGATAATCGGCACCATTTGATAGTACAAAGGCCTCCAAGTAGCGATACTCGGAGGCCTTTTTCATTGGTAAATCAGGCGCTTACCTTGCGACAGGGTACAAAGGCCGCTATTGACATTCACGGCAAGAGCGGGGAACATACCGGGGAATGAAACACCGGGGAACGGCATTTTTAGCCACTTGTTCCCCGTTCCCCTAGGAGAAACACCATGCTGACTGATGCCAAGTGCCGTAACGCTACCTGCCCGCCGGACAAGGCACGGGCGCGGTTTACTGATGCGACTGGCCTTTATCTTGAGGTTAGTCCGGCTGGATCGAGGCGTTGGTTCTGGAAAATGTACGCTGACGGAAAAGAAAGCAGGCTGGCGCTGGGCAGTTACCCGGACGTGTCTCTGACGGCAGCACGCAAAGCCCGTGACGCTGCAAAACTCCAAAAGTCAGAGGGCATTGATCCAGTACAAGCCCGACAGGTTGAAAAACTCAAATCATCCGTAGGCAGTGGGGACACCCTGGCAGCGGCAGCAAGCGACTGGCTGAAAAGGGGACAACCCAACTGGAGCGACACCCACTATGTCCGCGAAAGTCGCAACATCAATAAAGACCTGATCCCATACTTGGGCAAACGGGCCATTGCCAGCATCAAGCCGATAGAACTGTTGGCAGTCATCCAAAAGGTTGAAGAACGTGGTGCGCTGGACGTGGCGCACCGGGTACTGATCACGGCGCATGGCGTGTGGTGCCACGCAGTGGCTACTGGCCGGGCCGAACGTGACATCACCCCGGACATCAAAAAAGCCCTGAAGCCCCATATCAAAGAAAACTTGCCAGCCATTACCGACCCGGTAAAGCTGGGCGAACTGCTGCGGGCCAGCGAAGCCTACAACGGCGGGCCGATTGTCCGGGCAGCGCTGAAACTCGCACCGATACTGTTTCAAAGGCCGGGCAATCTGCGCACGATGCGCTGGGCTGATCTGAATCTGGACACGGCGCTGTGGGCAATCCCCAGCGAGGATATGAAGCGCACCAAGGCTGAAAAGATCAACGGACAAGCCCATGTAGTCCCCCTGCCACGGCAGGCGCTGGCGGTATTGCGTGACATTCAAAAACTGACAGGTGATCGGGAATATGTTTTCCCCGGCTTGCGCGACTGGCGTAAACCAATGTCCGAAGCTGGCATCAGCGCTGCGCTGCACGCCATGGGGTACAAAGACGTTCACACTTGGCACGGCTACCGGGCTACAGGACGCACCATCTTGCGGCAGGTGCTGAAATACCCAAAGGACGTGATCGAAGCCCAACTAGCCCACACTGGCCAGATTACCCACGGCGGCGCATACGACCGGGCAACACACACGGACGAACGGGCCGATATGCTGCAAGTTTGGGCGGACTATCTTGACAAGTTACGCATTGGCGCGGACGTGATACCGATTCGGGCAGCGGCATAGAAGTTTTTCGGCCACGCCTAGCCCGACGGGGCGAAGAGCAGATTACCCCTGATCTGCCTGGCGCTGGTTCATTCTCAGGGCGGGAGGGGACGGGATGAGTGAGAGCGATGAAAACTACCATTACGTGCCAACAGCGCTAGGGAGAAGGGTTTACGCTACCCCGGCTACAGAGGCATCGCGTCTCCTTGAGTCGCTGCGGATGTATCACGGTCAGGTATTTGATGAGCCACCAAACAATGACTTCATCAAGACTTTCATAGAACCATTAAGGCGTAAGCGCGATATCGACACTGCTCAATATTTTCAGTTGTACGAATCGGCACTGGAGTTGACCGTTCAGAAAAACGGGAAACCACTCAAGCTGATGTATCGTGAAATTGTTCCCCGTGTTACATGTTTTTGGGCAGCCTGTGCAAATTACGTGAAGGCCGAAAACTTTGCTGAAGATTTCCCAAACGCTGCTTGGTGTCACTTGATGGACGGCTGGTTCTGGTACGGGCTGCTACGTGGTCGTTCATCAGTAAAGACTCGGTCGGAATATGCCAAAGAAGCCAATGCTTCCAAACTGAAAGTTGACCCCAAGCAAACGGACAAGGAGCTAGTCAAAGTGTGCTGGTATGCGTGGCAAATGAACCCTGCTGATTACGACAGCAAATCAGCTTTTGCGCTTGACATGCTGAGACAGTTCCCAAATCTGAAAAGTCAGCGGGTTATCTGTGAAAAATGGTGCCCGGCTTGGGAAAAGGAAAACATCACTCTGCCAGCAAAGTGAACACTATGCTGGCAGAGTGCGCATTCTGCTGGCACAGTGCTATTGATTAGATAGCTATAGATTGGCCCAATAGCCCCTATCGAAACAACGGCGTACAGCGCCAGATAGGGGCCTTCAATGTCAATTCTTAGAATGACCGCTGTCAAAGCGGAAACCGGGGTGAACAGTCACACCACGATTTACAGCGGTGTTCATGATGGAACATTTACCGTGCCAGTAAAAATCAGCGAGCGTGCTGTGGGCTGGCCTGACACCGAGGTGAAGGCAATCATTGCGGCGCGCATCGCTGGCAAAACGGATGACCAAATCCGTGAGCTGGTGGCCAAACTGCATCAGGCACGCATGGCCGGGACAAACGAGTCTTTCAAGACAGATTGGTTTGATCGCAGTGCGCAACTGAAAAAGCAGGCCGCGCAACGGCGCAAGCGCACCACGCTGGCCGTGGTTTGAAAGGTGACGCACCATGACTTACACCACACAAAACGGCAGCGTGCCGGGATCAAACACGCCCATTGAAAAGGGCCAAGGAGCACCCAGCACCTTGACCCTTAAGACTGACACCAACAACGCAGATTCTCGCATCGACGGGGCCATTCAGCAAGCCCCTGACGGCAAACCATCCGTCGCCCGTCTGACCGCGATTTACACCAGCATCAAAGACGCACTGAGCGGGTTTTACATTCAACGCGGTGTTGGCATCGAAGCCATTGTTATGCTGATTCTGGTGGCTGCATTCGGCGCAATGAGGGTGATGCAATGAATCAGATCACCACGCAAACCAACCTGGCCATTGTCCAAGCCCACGGCCAAAGCCTTTTTGTTGACACCGTTGTGATGGCCAGATTGTTTGATCGGCCGCATCGCAACCTGATGCGCGACATTGCAAAACTGATGGCAGACGGCATCATCAATACGCTCAACCTTGAGCGCATTAGCTACCTAGATTCACGGGGCCGCGAACAAGCTGGCTACCGGCTGCCTGAACGTGATGCCATGGTGTTAATGCCGTTCCTGGGCGGGAAGAAGTCTGCCCAAGGACAGGCCAAGCTGGTCGATGAATTCATGCGAATGCGGACAGAGCTACTGCGTTTGGCAGGCCGAAAGATTGACCCCATGTTGCAGCTTGCGTTGAAAAGCAAAAGCGTGACCGCCACGTTAATGACGGACTGCCTTGTGGAAGCAAGGGCCGCACTTGGCAAAGACACCAAGCCCCACCACTTCAGCAACGAGCATTCAATGTGCAATTGGATATTGAGTGGTTGTTACGGTCAGGTCGATGACGCTGACCTCGATCAGAAGGACTTGATGCGCCTGGCCAGCATCCGCAGGCGCAATACGGTTCTGATCGTTCAAGGCATGAGCTACCCCAAACGCAAGGACGCATTGCGCGAGGCGTTTCCATTGCTGGAGGTGGCCAGCCATGACTGACACCCCCACACTGGTGCGCAGCACTTTCAAAACAAGTCGCCTGCTGGACTTTGCCAGCGAGAAGGAGTTGGTCGCGCAGACCGGACACCATCGTGACGCATGGCCGCTGGTCATTGTCAAAGAGCTGATCGACAACGCACTGGACGCTTGCGAAGATGTAGGCATTGCACCATGCATCGCTGTGACCGTTGACGCAAGCGGCATCACCATCGCCGACAACGGGCCGGGCCTGCCAGCGACCACCATTACTGACGTGCTGGATTTTCAGGTACGCACTTCAAGCCGCGAAGCCTATGCATCACCGACACGCGGGGCGCAGGGCAATGCGCTGAAAACCATTGTCGCTATGCCCTTCGTGCTGGACGGCACCACTGGGCGGGTTGAAATCACGGTAAACGGCATCAAGCACCTGATCGACTTTGCGATTGACCGCATAAAGCAGGAACCCGTGATCTCGCACACCACCGAAGCCACTGAATGTGAAAAAGGCACGGTTTTCAAAGTCTGCTGGCCAAAGTCACCTAGGTTAAATCTGGCTGATTCAAAAGCCCGATTTTTACAATTGGCACTGAACTACACCTGGTTGAACCCGCACCTGACACTTGAAGTGAACTGGCACGGCGAATGCACCACGGTGCAAGCCACGGGGCCAGCCTGGGCTAAATGGCTACCGTCTAACCCAACATCGCCGCACTGGTACGACGTTGAGCGTCTTGGTCGCCTGGTCGCCGGATACGTCAGCAACGAGGCTACTGCCGGGCGCACCTTGCGTGAGTTTGTCTGTGAGTTTCGTGGGTTAAGCGGCTCTGCAAAACAGAAAGCTGTGCTGGCCAGCATCAATATGGCTCGCGAACCACTGGCGGCGCTGGTCGCCAACAACGACCTGAACCGCGAACTGATCGGTCAACTACTGGTCGCCATGCAAGTCCATTCAAGCCCGGTCAAACCCGAAGCACTTGGTCAAATTGGACGTGAACACTTTGAAGTGCAGTTTGGTGAAAACGCTTGCGAGATGGATAGCTTCAACTACCGACGCACGCAGGGCATCACCGACGGCGTGCCGTGGCTGATCGAGGTCGCTTTTGCATGGTGTCCAACCCTCGACGGGCGGCGTCTGGTGACAGGTGTCAACTGGTCGCCGGGCATTCTGAACCCGTTTCGCGAGCTGGGTAGCTTCGGTCAAAGCCTCGACACGGTATTGACCCTGCAACGCTGTAATCGCAACGAACCCGTGATTCTGGCGCTGCACCTGGCCTGCCCACGGGTTGAGTACACCGACCGCGGCAAGTCTGCGCTGGTCGCCACGCATGAGCAGGCCGAAGCTATTGTGCAAGCCGTGTTGTCTGTCACAAAGACCTGGTGCAAACAACGCAAAGCCGAAGAGCGCAGCGCCAGTGCAGAACTGAATCGGCGTGATGCCATGCTCAAAACCGACAAGATGAGCATCAAAGACGCTGCCTGGCTGGTGATGGAAGCCGCCTATCTCAAAGCCAGTGCGAACGGCACACTGCCTGCCCACGCACGCCAAATCATGTATGCGGCAAGACCGGACGTGCTGGCGCTGACTGGCTTGTCAGAAATGAGTGACAAGTATTTCATCAAGACGCTGCTGGCGGAATACATCATTGAAAAAGGCGTGAACTGGAATGTTGTTTATGACGCGCGGGGCAGTTTTTTTGAACCACACACCAAGGTGAAAGTACCACTCGGGACATTGCAGGTGCGTGACTATCTGGCTGGCATCAAGGCACATCAAGTGCGTGAACTCAGCTTTGACATTGCCGAAAATCGGTATCCGACGTTCGGGCCAAAGCACCGTTATCAAGCCATTCTGTTTATCGAAAAAGAAGGTTTCATGCCCTTGTTTGAACAAGTCAAACTGGCTGAACGGTACGACCTTGGCATCATGAGCACCAAGGGAACGAGCGTTACGGCGGCGCGTGCCATGATCGAAGTGCTGTGCAATGACCACGCGGTCAAGTTGCTGGTGTTGCATGATTTTGACAAGGCGGGTTTCAGCATTCTCAACACCCTGGTGAGCGACACCAAGCGCTATCAGTTTGCCAACAAGGTCGAAGTCATTGATCTGGGTATCAGACTGG
>JAIFMA010000028.1 GCA_020048795.1 Rhodoferax sp. | reverse complement strand
GCGCTGGCCAACCTGTATGGTCGGGGTGGCGTGTCTGAGGTGTTGCCACCACTGGCCAATGTGCTGATCTCCAACGTGCCCGGCCCAAGTGTGCCGCTGTACGTGGGGCAGGCGCGCATGACCGGCTACTGGCCGCTGTCCATCGTGGAGCATGGGGTGGGTTTGAACATCACCCTGATGAGCTACGCCGGCAAGCTGTTTTTGGGCTTTACCGTGGCGCGCTGCGCGGTGCCCGACGTGCGTTGGCTCGCCGATGACTTCATGCAGGCCTTTGAAGAACTCAAACAAGCCGCATTGGCACCACCCAAGGCGGCCCGCAAGCCGCGCGCCAAACCTGTTGCCACGTAATCCGGAGCCTGTGCCCACCATGCTGTTTCCATCCAAAGTTGCCCGCCATCGCCATACCGGCTCACCCCATTTCCTGCACTCGCTGCTGGAGCCGCGTGCGCTGTTTGAGGCGGCGATGTTGCCGATGTCATTGCCGCTGCTGATGCAGGCACCGCAGGGTGACGGCCACCCGGTGCTGCTGTTGCCCGGCTTCATGGCCGATGAAAAGTCGCTGTTTGTGCTCAAGGCCTTTCTGCAGCGCAAGGGTTACGACGTGCACACCTGGGGGCTGGGGCGCAACCTGGGTTTTCGCAGCAAACATGCCAGCGCGCTGCCGCAAAAGATTCGTTACCTGCACCATATCACCGGGCGCAAGGTCAGCCTGGTGGGCTGGAGTCTGGGCGGTGTGTTTTCGCTCTACGGCGCTGAAAACACGCTGGAGTGTGTGCGCAGCGTCATCACCCTGGGCAGCCCGGTCAGCATGGATGCGCAGGGCAGCCAGTCGCCCGCAGCGGTCAAGGCCCTGTACCGGCTGGTGGCGCACCGCATGGGCTCCAACGCGCATGCCATGGCGCCGCGTGCCAAGGCGCTGCGGGAACACCGCCGCCTGGCGATTCCAACCAGTTGCCTGTATTCGCTGGGCGATGGTGTGGTGCCGCCGCAAGAGGCCACGATTGACGGCGACCCGGCCCTGCACGAAAACATCCGGGTACCGGGCAGCCATATCGGCCTGGGTTTTAATGGCATTGTGCTGTCGGTGGTGGCCGATCGGCTGGCGCAAGCCGAGGGCCAGTGGCAGCCTTTTGCGCCCAAGGGTTTGCTGGCACAGGTCTGGCGCGCCATGCCCCGGGATCCGGAGAACTGACACCATGCCACACGCCCCCAAACCCCCTCTGCGCCAGCTTGGCGAAAGCGATGCCGCCTTTATTTACTCGGACTCGGAACACGCCAATTCGAATGTCTCGCTGCTGCACATTTACGACCAGACCACCGCCCCCGGTGGCGTGGTGCGCTTCAAGCAGATCCTGACGCATTTGGAAAACCGGCTGAACCAGTTGCCGGTGTTCCGGCAAAAGATCCTGCGTGTGCCGCTGGACCTGGACTACCCCTATTGGGCGGAAGACGAGAACTTTGACATCGAGTACCACGTGCGCCACATTGCCCTGCCCAAGCCGGGTGACTGGCGCCAGTTTTGCATCCAGGCCTCACGCATCCATGCGCGCCCGCTGGACCTGCAGCGCCCGCTGTGGGAAATGTATGTGATTGAGGGGCTTGACAGCTTTCTGGACTTGCCGGTGGGCAGTTTTGCCGTGCTGCTCAAGGTGCACCAT
The DNA here is from genome assembly GCA_020048795.1 of Rhodoferax sp. Taxonomy (GTDB): domain Bacteria; phylum Pseudomonadota; class Gammaproteobacteria; order Burkholderiales; family Burkholderiaceae_C; genus Rhodoferax. The sequence continues at coordinate 5,465 of JAIFMA010000028.1, read as the reverse complement.
GCCGCAGTGGATGTGACGCATGAGCATGAAATCACCACGCTGCTGCACGACATCAGCCCCAACCCGCCGCCTGACCCGCCGGCGCGGCCCTGGTTTCCGCAGTCGCCACCCGGCACCCTGGCGCTGATGCTGCGTGCCGGACTTCATGCAGCAAGTTTTCCACTGCGCATGGCCGGCTCGGTGTCGCAGGGGTTGGGCATGGTGGCCTTGACGGTCAAGACCTTTGCCGGTGAGTTTTGGCACCGTCCGCATGACTTTCCGGCCACCCGATTCAACACCGCGGTGTCCGCGCACCGGGTATTTGACACGCGACGTTTTGCGCTGGAAGATTTCAAGCGCATTCGCAGCCTGGTCGATGGCGCCACCGTCAACGACGTGGTGCTGGCGGTGTGTGCTGGCGGTTTGCGGCGCTACCTTGACTTGCAGGCCGAATTGCCGGTGGAGAGTTTGCTGGCCGCAGCACCCATCGCCGTGCCAGGTGCCACCGGTTCGGATGGAGCCAGTTTTTCCTGGGTGCGGGTGAGCCTGCAAACCGACCAGGCCGATCCGGTGTTGCGGCTGCAGGCCATCCACGCCACCACCTCGTCATCGGATGTCATGAACCAGGCCGAAAACGCACGCGGCCTGACCGACCTGGCCAGCCGCGCGCCGGCGCTGGCGATTGCCGCCACCAGCAAGATGATGCGCGCCGCCTCGGCACGCCTGGGCGACTGGACGCCGCTGGCCAATTGCAGCATCACCAATGTGCTGGGCCCTGAGATGCCCTTGTACCTGCAAGGCGCGCGGCTGACCTATTTGTCGGCCATCATGCCGATCACCGATGGCATGGGGCTGGTGTTCTCGGTCACCAGCTACGCCGGCATGCTGGTGATTTCGTTCACCGCGTGTTACGAGCAACTGCCCGACCCCGAGGTGTTTGCCCAGTGCCTGCGCGACAGCTTTCAGGAATATCTGGCACTGACCACGCCAACGGCTGCAACCGCGGCACCCAGGCCACGGGTTCCACGGAAGAAATCTCCATCACGCTCGGCTCCACCCAAGCAAGCAGCTTGATGACTTGCCCGCGAATACCATGCCTATTTGGCCCACCAGCCTATTCATGGGCAAGCCCTGAGCATGCGCACGGCGGGTGATTGGCCCATTGAATACGAGTCGCTGGGCGACCCGGCGTATCCGGCCATTCTGCTGATCATGGGGCTGGGCATGCAACTCACCAGTTGGCCGGATGCGTTTTGCCAGGCGCTGGTGCAGGGTGGTTTTCGGGTGGTGCGCTTTGACAACCGCGACAGCGGTTTGTCGGCGCGGGCACCGGCGGGCCGGCTGCCACGGGTCTGGCGGGCGGTGGCGGCCTCGCTGCTGCGGCTGCCGCTGCGCATACCCTACCGTTTGCAGGACATGGCGCGCCCATGTGGTCGGTGCCTCGATGGGCGGCATGATTGCGCAGGTGCTGGCGGCCCAGTTTGCGCAGCGGGTGCTGAGCCTGACGTCCATCATGTCGTCCAGCGGCAACCCGCGTCTGCCCCTGCCGAGTCGCAAGGCGCGCCAGGCGCTGCTGGGCCGCCCGCCCAATCCGCACGATGTGGAATCGGTGGTCAACCATCTGGTGCAGGTGTTTGGCGTGATTGGTAGCCCGGCCTATCCGGAGCCTGAAGCCAGCATGCGCGAGCGCGTGCGGCGCAACGTGAAGCGTGCCTATGATCCGGCCGGCACGCGGCACCAACTGCTGGCGGTGATATCCAGCGGTGACCGGCGTGCGTTGCTGCGCCGCATCACGGCCCCGACGCTGGTGATCCATGGCCGTGCCGATCCGCTGGTGCCGCTGGCCGCCGGGCAAGACACGGCGGCCAACGTGCCGGGTGCCAAACTGCTGGTGATCGACGGCATGGGGCACGACCTGCCCAGCCCCTTGCTGCCACGGCTCGCCGCCGCGGTTATGGCCCACTGCTCGGCAGCAGCATCGTAGGCAGCCGGGATGTTCTGGGCTGTGGTTTTTTCAAAAGGAGTGTGGTGTGCGTTTTAAATCTTTATTCCTGGGCCTCTGCTGGCTGGGTTGGGCAAGCCTGGGCACCGCGCAAAGCCTTGGCGTTGCTGACACACCAGTAGCCAGCGTGGCGGCCGTTGATCTGGCGCGGTATGCGGGCAAGTGGTTTGAAATTGCCAGTTTTCCGATGTTTTTTCAGCGCCAGTGTGTCGGCGACAGCACCGCCCACTACGCGCTGGGCACCGATGGCCGGGTCGAAGTCACCAACCGCTGCCGCACCGAGGGCGGCTTTGATGAGGCCAAGGGCGTGGCCACGGTGGTCGAGGGCTGGCGCAACAGCCGTCTCAAGGTGTCATTCTTCTGGCCGTTCAAGGCCGACTACTGGGTGCTGGGACTGGACGACGATTACCGCTGGGCTGTGGTGGGCAACCCGAACCGCAAATACCTGTGGGTGTTGTCGCGCACACCGCAATTGCCCAAGCCTTTGCTCGATGCCGCGCTGGCGGCAGCAACGGCACAGGGTTATGACCTGGGCCAGTTGCGTTACACACCCCAAGCGGCACCATAGTCATTTATTGATAGCTGCCAGCGCTTTCTGCATAAGGGCTACAGCGCAATTTCTCTTAGAAATGCTGGCGCGGCAGTTTTCAGGCCAGCATCTTGCGGCACATGCAAAAGATGAATTGCTGATCGGTACCAAACGGGGTGTGGTGCAGTTGCTCTTCGTGCGCCAGCAGGGTGAACGGCTCACCAAATTCGGCGTGCAAGGCATCGGGCGCGTAGCGCACCACCGGCAGGCCGCTGCATTGCAAGGGGCCGTTGCTGCCAAACGTGGCCATGATGACGTGTCCACCGGGCTTGAGCGCATGCAGCACCTGCCTGACATAAGCCGCGCGGTCTTCGGGCGTGGTCAAAAAGTGGAACACCGCGCGGTCGTGCCACAGGTCGATGCTGTGCGGTGCCAGATCGGCGTGGGTGATGTCGGCCACCAGCCAGCACACGCTCTCACCGCGCTCGCCCAGGCGGTTGCGGCTTTGCGCCAGCGCGGCCCCCGACAAATCGAGCACCGTGACATGGCGGTAACCGTCATCAAGCAGGTCGTCCACCAGCGTCGATGCGCCCCGACAAATCGAGCACCGTGACATGGCGGTAACCGTCATCAAGCAGGTCGTCCACCAGCGTCGATGCGCCACCGCCCACGTCGATGACGCTGGCCTGGTGGTCCGGGCAACTGCTGCGAATCAGCCGCATCGAGGTGTCGGCGTGCGGCTGAAACCAGCTCACGCCGTCGGGTGACTTGGTGGAATAAATGCTTTCCCAGTGGTCTTTTTGTTGCATAAAAATTGCCTCTAGCCCTTATGAAATATGCGCTGACAGCTATAAATATTAGAGTATGTTATCGACTGCCGGGCGAGTGGCTGCCAGGCGTTTCTGCACGCTGCCCATGTCGTCAAAGTCCAGCACTGCGCCCAGGCCGTCGTCGTCGCCATCAGCGTCAATACCCCTTGGTGCGCCACTGGGCGCGGGCCACGCCCTGCGCGGTGGATAGCAGCACCATGCCGGGGTGCACGTCCTGGTTGCGCCCGGCGTTGATGCTATCCGGAACCAAGCCGGTGCGATGGGCTGCGCAACAGCGCGCGCGTCAGGCCGGCCATCAGGTCGCGCTGAAACATCTCGGGCTGCAGCGCCGTGCTTTGCGCGGCCATCCGGATGGAGGGCGGGGGCAATGGCGGGGAAGTGGGTGTCATGGTGCGGGGCATTCAGTGCAGCGTCAGATGGCGTGGCAAGTCCATGCCGTCATGCAGGATGCGCAGGATGTCGATCTGGTGTTGGTCACTGTTGACCCTGAAAACAACCAAATGCCGCCCAGCGCGTCCCTGTCTGGCCACATGCAAGGTGTAAATATCTTCGGCCATGTCAAGGCAAGGTTTGCTGCCGACGATTGAGGGGCCAGCGCGCAGGTCACGCAGTGCTGCGCCCAGGGTTTTGGCGTAAATCCGGGCTTGGTCCTTGCCAAATTGGTGCATTGTCCAGCGCAAAATGCTGGCGTAATCGGCATTGGCGGTAAAGCCTTTTCGGACCAGCCAGGGTTTGCTATTCACTCCTCACCCAAGACTTCTGCGGTCATGGCATCCAAATCGGCTTCTAGTGCCTCGTCTGACTCAAAAGTTTGATAGTTGCCGGCATCGAAGTCAGCCATGCCAAGTTTGACCGCCTGCCGGAAAGCCTCCAGGCGCGTTTGAAAATCAATTTTGCTTTGTTCCACCAGCCGCAGCCCTTCGCGCAGTACTTCGCTGGCGTTTTGGTAATCGCCAGCGGCTACCCACTGGTCAATCAACTGGCTTTGTTTCGCGGTAATCACAACGTTTCGGGTGGGCATGGTGTTTCTCCAGGTTGGGTGTTGGCAGATTATGCCAATTCTACAGAGGCCCTGAGTTCGTCGGGTGGTTCAACGTGGTACGGCGTTGACCGCTGGCGGCTAGCGGTGTTTGAGGTCGGATCGTGGCCAAACTGAACCCCGTCAGGCGGAATTGCGGGAATCAGCTCGGAGTTCAGCAGAAAATGTGCTTCCAGCCCTTATTGATATTGTGCTGTCAGCTATCAATTTAATATTTTTACAGCACCTTCAAGGTTTTGATCTTGCGGTAAAGCGATCTCTCACTGATGCCCAACTGCGCTGCCAGTTCCGCCCGACTGCCCGGGTGGGTTTTGAGCATGTCACCCAAGGCGGCGCGCTCGGCTGATTTGAGCGCACCCGGTTCAGCTTTTGCCACGCGCGTACCGGTGCTGGCCTGAGCGCCATTGGGTTCGTCGGCCAATGCTTGATGCAGTGCGGTAAAAGTGGGCGTCGATGCAGAGGCGAACGGGGCGGCCGGACGTCGGCCCGATTTCAGCGCCTGCTCCACATGCCCGGCATCGAGTACATCACCGTCACACAACAAGGCCGAGCGCTCCAGCAGGTTGCGCAGTTCTCGCACATTGCCGGGATAGTCCTGCACCTGCAGCAGGTCAATGGCAGTGTCGCCCAGGCTGAGCTTGCGTTTCGGTGCTACCCGGGTCAGCAGTGAAACTGCCAGCAGGGCAATGTCGTCGCGGCGTTCGCGCAGCGCCGGCAGGTGGATGGGAAAGGTGCTGAGCCGGTAATACAGGTCTTCACGAAAACGCCCCTGCGCCACCATGTGTTCGAGCTCGCGGTGCGTGGCCGACACCACGCGGATGTCGGCGTGGCGCTGCTCGGTGCTGCCCACGCGCCGGTAGGTACCGGTTTCCAGCAGGCGCAGCAGCTTGACCTGCATGGTCAGCGGAATGTCGCCTACCTCATCCAAAAACAGCGTGCCGCCGCTGGCCGCCTCGACCAGCCCACCACGGGCGGTGTTGGCCCCGGTGAAGGCACCGCGCTCGTGGCCAAACAACTCAGACTCGAACAGGTTTTCGGGCAGGCTGGAGCAGTCCACCGGCACCAGCGCCCGGTTGGCACGGCTGC
>JAIFMA010000213.1 GCA_020048795.1 Rhodoferax sp. | reverse complement strand
AAGGCGGCTCTACCCTCGACGAAGTGATTGAACTGGCACAGGCGCTCGAAGCGGCCGGCGCCAGCATCCTCAACACCGGCATTGGCTGGCATGAGGCGCGCATTCCTACCATCGCGACCAAGGTGCCACGCGCCGCCTGGGCCTGGGTGACCAAGCAGCTCAAGGGCAAAGTCGGTATTCCGCTGGTGGCCACCAACCGCATCAACACGCCGGAGGTGGCCGAGCAACTGCTGGTGGACGGCTTTTGCGACATGGTGTCGATGGCGCGGCCCTTCCTGGCTGACCCGCTGTTTGTGCAAAAGGCCGCCGCTGGCAAAGCCGACGAGATCAACACCTGCATTGGCTGCAACCAGGCCTGCCTGGACCATACCTTTGCCGGCAAGGTTACCTCGTGCCTGGTCAATCCGCGCGCCTGCCACGAAACGCTGATCAACATCACCCCCATTGCTCAGCCTGACAGGATTGCCGTGGTGGGTGCTGGTCCGGCCGGGCTGGCCTTTGCCACCACCGCTGCACAGCGCGGCTTTGATGTCACGCTGTTTGATTCGGCCAACGAAATTGGCGGCCAGTTCAACATTGCCAAACAGGTGCCGGGCAAGGAAGAGTTCTATGAGACGCTGCGCTACTTTGGCCGCCAAATTGAACTGACCGGTGTCAAGCTGCAGCTCAACACCCGCATGGATGCCAAAGCGCTGATCGACGGTGGCTACGCCCAGGTGGTGCTGGCCACTGGCGTAACCCCACGCACACCGCCGATTGAAGGCATAAACCATCCCAAAGTGATGGGTTACCTGGACGTGTTGCGTGACAAACGCCCGGTCGGCCTGACGGTGGCGCTGATTGGCGCGGGCGGCATTGGCTTTGACGTGGCCGAATACCTGCTGCACAGTGGCACCAGCCCGAGCCTGGACGCTGCCAAGTTTTTTGCCGAATGGGGCGTGGACACGGCCTACGGTGAGCGTGGCGGCCTGCTACCCAGCGCAAGGCCAGCAAGGTGGGCGATGGCCTGGGCAAGACCACCGGCTGGATTCACCGCACCTCACTCAAAAACCGCCAGGTCGAGATGCTGGCTGGTGTCACCTACCACCGAGTTGACGATGCCGGCCTGCACATTAGCGTGGGTGAGCAAGCCATGACGCTGCCGGTTGACAACGTGATCCTGTGCGCCGGCCAGGAACCACAACGCGAACTACAGGCCGAGCTGCTGGCGGCAAAAGTCAGCGTGCACTTGATTGGAGGGGCCGACAAGGCCGAAGAACTCGATGCCAAGCGTGCCATCAAGCAGGGCACCGAGCTGGCCATCTCGCTCACTATTTTAGATAACAAATCAGCCTCAAGCCCAGACCCCATAAGCGCTGACAGCACTGAAAAAAATAGCACAATGGGCTATCAAACACTGACCGTCAGCCTGAGTGAGCACATTGCCACGATCCGCCTGAATCGCCCCGACAAAGCCAACGCCATGAACCTGGCCATGTGGCACGAGATCCGCAAGGTCTTCAAATGGGTCGATGCCACGCCTGAAGCCCGGGTGGCGGTTCTGGAAGGTGAAGGCCGGGCCTTTACGGCCGGCATTGATCTGCAAATGATGATGGGCATGGGCGACCTGATCCAGAACGACTGCGAAGCCCGCACCCGCGAAAACCTGCGCCAGGTCATTCTGGACCTGCAAGACACGTTAACCAGCCTGGAGCGCTGCCGCAAACCGGTGCTGGCGGCCATCCACGGTGCCTGTGTGGGCGGTGGCATTGATCTGATTTGCTGCGCCGACATGCGCTACTGCGCCAGTGATGCCACATTCAGCATCAAGGAAATCGACCTTGGCATGACCGCCGACGTGGGCACGCTGCAACGCCTGCCCAAACTGATTGGTGAAGGCATGGCGCGAGAACTGGCCTATACCGCGCGCAAGTTTGGTGCCGACGAAGCGCTGCAAATGCGCTTGGTCAACCGCGTGTTTGGCTCGCGCGAAGCCCTGCAAAATGGCGTGCGCGACATCGCTGCGACGATTGCCGCCAAATCACCGCTGTCGGTACGCGGCGTGAAGGAAATCATCACCTACGCGCGTGACCACTCGGTGGCTGACGGCCTGAACCATGTGGCCACCTGGAACGCCGCCATGCTGCTGTCCAACGACCTGCAAGAGGCCATGATGGCCAACATGGGCAAACGCGCGCCAGAGTTCAAAGACTGACGCTAGCTATAAGCCGTGGCACAACAAGACCAATGGCAAGCCCTAAGCCCGATAGATTCTTTGTGGAATATGTGTCTACGCAAACTGATTGGAGCCCCGCTAAGCGGTTCGTATCTGGGTCCGCACCGAAATTTCAGTGCAACAAGGCCTTCTGTAGATGTGCAGTCTGTTTCCTCGTTTTGTCGGAGCTTTCGTTTACACAAATGCCATGAATACCGTTTATCATGAAAATGCAAAAAACCTGTTGACTCTTGAGGAAATCCATGTAGCCGAATCTAGGGTTATTTGTTTGAGAAGGCCTTTGAAGCCCTTGTGATTGATCGCATGGAGGGCAACGAGGAGATTTTTGGCAAGCTGACGCTGGAGCACTTGTTGCGCAAGGCGTACACTGATTCAGAGGTAACAACAAGTGAACCCACGCACCCGGCTGCTGCTGTCCGCTGCGGCCATCGGCCTGCTCTGGCAGCTGCCCTATGGCGCACAAATGCTGTACCCGCTGACATTGCTCGCCACTTTTGCGCACGAAATGGGCCACGGCCTGAGTGCGTTGGCGCTCGGGGCCAGCTTTGACCAAATGTTGCTGCACGCCGATGGCTCTGGCATGGCGGTGTGGCATGGCACCCCGGGACGTTTGGCCACCGCGCTGATTGCTGCCGGCGGACTGGTCGGACCAACGCTGGCCGGTGTCAGCCTGCTGCTGGTGTCGCGTGCACCACGTTTTGCCCGGGCTGCGCTGGTGCTGGTGGCGGCGCTGTTGCTGACCGTGGTGGCACTGTGGGTTCGCAACGCCTTTGGCATCGGCTTTTTGCTAGCCTGGGCACTGTGCCTGGGGTTGGCCGCCAGGCTGTTGTCCGACGCCGCAGCCGCATTTTTGCTACACCTGATTGCGCTCACGTTGTGCCTGTCATGGTTCACTGACCTGAACTACATGTTCTCCAGGCAGGCTGTGGTCAACGGTGTGGTCCACCTGTCTGACAGCGAGGTCATTGCACAAGCCCTGTGGCTGCCTTACTGGTTCTGGGGCGCCTGTGTGGCGGTTTTTTCGCTGACTTTGGTGTTGCTGGGCATCGGTGTTGTCAGCCGTGCGGCCCGCAAGGCCAACGCTACACTACCATCCTATGGCACGTTGCCACCGGTATGACATGCGCCCGGCAGGGCTTCATTACTCTTGGAGAAATCAATGCAGCTGGTTTGTCTCGACCTTGAAGGTGTTCTGGTTCCCGAAATCTGGATCGAGTTTTCCAAACGCACCGGCATTCCCGAGCTGTCGCGCACCACGCGCGACGAGCCCGACTACGACAAGCTGATGAAATTTCGCCTTGATTTGCTCAGCCAACACCAACTGGGTCTGCCCGACATTCAAAAGGTGATTTCTGACATGGGCCCGATGGCCGGCGCCAAAGACTTTCTGGATGCCTTGCGGCGCGACTACCAGGTGATCATTTTGTCGGATACCTTTTACGAATTTGCCATGCCACTGATGGCCCAACTGGGCATGCCCGCGCTGTTTTGCCACAAACTCGAAGCCGATGCCAATGGCATTCTGGTGAACTACCACCTGCGCATGCCCAACCAGAAAAAAGAAGCCGTACAGCGCTTCAAGGAACTGCAGTTCAAGGTCATCGCAGCGGGCGACTCCTACAACGACATGGCGATGCTGGGCGAGGCACATGCCGGCATTTTGTTTCGCCCGCCGCAAAATGTGATTGATGAGTTTCCGCAGTTTCCGGTCACCAGGAACTACGCCGAGTTGCGCTCCGAGATTGACCGGGCTGCTTTAAAAATTTGACAAAAACACATTCAAGCCCTTATTCAGAAAGCGCTGAAAGCTATCAAACTTGTATCAATCTTCAGAGCCAACCATATAGCATGAGGCGGCACATCAACATCAAACTTTGGGACACACCATGAAGGGAATGCTGGATTTTCTTGAAAAAGCCGGGTTGGTCACCAGAGACCAGCCATCTGAGGCCCGCCCGCCCGAGGTGCTTGATTTGGGCAATACGCTGCCGCTGGCCAACAGCACTGAGCCCGCTGTGGCATCGGTGGTGGTGCCCGTGGAATTGTCAGTTGAGACACCGACAGGGCCATCGAAAAACCCGGCTGGCACGTCGGTGGTGCCCATCAATCCCGACAGCATTTATGCCCAGGCAGGCGTTGTACCGGCCATGTACCCGGCCGAGCGGCTGCTGCGACTGATTGACGGCTTGAGTGCCATGGACCCGGCGACCCGGCTGATGGCCATCAAGGCCATGGACGCAGCCGATGAGTCGTGGACGATTGCCGATCCGCTGGCCGATGCCGACGCCAAAATCGCAGCGCTGGCGACCCACGGTGACAATCTCAAGCGCCATCTGCAGCAGTTGGAACAGCAGACCCAGGCGCAACTCGACCAATTGATGGCCCGCCAGGAAGCCGTGGTGGGTGACATCCGCAAACAAATGGCCGAGCTTGAGGCGCTGGTTGAGCGCGAACTGGCGCGCACCGCCCAAGAGGTCAGCGTTCATCAGGACAATCTGGCAGCAGCCCGCAGTCAGACCCGCAGCGAACTGGGCGAAATAGCCCAGATCAGCCAGCGACTGCAAAGCCTGTCGACCCAGTTTGGCACACCCACACCCCCTGCACAGGAATAATTTCATGGCCAGTTTGACACCACTCTCCAAAGGGCTGATCGGCTTGGCCGTGATCGGCGGCATGGCCTCGGCCGTGTGGCACCTGTATTTGAAAGATCGCCTGATGAACCCGGCTGCGCCGCCGCCTCCTCCAGCGGTCAGCGCGCCGATGACCCAGAACCCACCGGCTGCCGTCACCGCGCCGCCAGCCCAGTCGGGGGTGCCAGACAAACCGCTGCTGCCACCCAAAACCAATGCCGCACAAGCGCCATCCCTGTCAGTGGCTGAGCACGCCGAGGCCGGGCGCAAACTGGTGGCCAGTGGCAACTTTGACCAGGCCCGGGGGCACCTTGAACAGGCGGTGCAGGGCGGCAACGCCGCTGCCGCCTGTCTGTTGGGCGACATGACGCTCAAAGGCCAGGGTGGCATTGCGGCTAGTCAGGACAAGGCGGCCAAATTGTTTCAACTGGCCCAATCGCTCAACGCCATTTGTTTCTCGGCCGGCCAGTAAGGGCTTGTCCATGAATAAGCTGTGCATTTGGCCGTCGGATTTGGGATGCAATGCTAGGCGCAGAGCGCGCCGTGCAGCTTTGCTGCACAA
>JAIFMA010000224.1 GCA_020048795.1 Rhodoferax sp. | reverse complement strand
CCGCGCCTCCCCGCTGAGCGGGCCCCCACCCGGCTCTCATTTAAAAAATCCCCAAATCCAAGGACGGCGCAAGCGCCTACCGGTAAAGCGCCTACCGGTAAAGCGCCATGCCACAGCCTACCAAAAAGTCGTTAATTTGGCCGTCCTGCCTGGAGCAGTTTGGGTGGCCATAAGTGGAGTAGTTTGGGGTGGCCATCAGGGTGAAGCGCAAGAACCTTCCCGGCTGTCGGGCAGCACACCCAAAAGCGAGCGCCGCATTTGCCTTCTACTTCTTTGGCTTCGCGGTGCTTTGGACGTTCATTTCTTTCGTTGCCACGTGCAGCCAATACTCGTCACTGTCAAACGCGCGAAGTACCAATGATGTTCGTATCACTCATCCGACGAAGAGCACTTTCTGATGCTTGGTATGAGCTCGGGGGCAAAGCTGCTCATCGTCTGTCATGGCGAATGAGAGCAAGGCGCAGTTATTTGCATCATCTCTGCACGCAAGGCGACCAAGCCCGAAAGCGCGTTCTATCGAGGTGGATCAACATGAAAGCAGAATACGATTTTTCCAAACTGAAGTCCGGCAAGAATCCATACGCATCCAAGTTGAAAAAGCCTGTGACCATACGTCTTTCAGAGGATGTTGAGGACTACTTCAAGGGAATGGCCGATGAATCGGGCGTTCCCTATCAGAGTCTGATTAACTTGTATCTACGCGACAGTCTTGCCAACAGTCGAAAGGTACAAATCAATTGGCCACAAACCGTTTGACCTGGATTCGTCAATTGGACGCGCCCGAGTGGGCTGCTGGCGGCGTGTCGGGCTACTGGCGATCGCGCAAGTCCAGCTTAAACCTCGGCCCAACGACCCCAAGATTTGGTTCACGTCGATGCTGGTCAGGAGTTTTGATGGCTGCGCTTTAGCTGTTAGCGGCTGTGTAATAAGCCGCAATTTTTCGCAGAATTTTGGGACTTTTGACATGTAATGCATGCCCTGGCCGAACGACAGGGGAGCAGCCTAAAGGTTGCCCCCTATGTCGATCTAAATTCTATCCTTGCGTTTTTTTCAGCTACAGCAACCCGATCCCAATGCAACCGGCTCAAGTCGTCAGTAAATCCAGACCGTAAAGCCAGCAGGTCGAGCGATCTCATGCCGTTCAAGGCCTGATCCACGTTTCGATAATTGGCTTCGTGTGATTGAGACACCTAGCCATCGTAAGTTCACCAGAACACTATTTGGGATAGTTCTTGATCGAATAGCTGATCAACTCCTGCGTGGTGATGACAACGTCCTGACCATTCGCAACCTGAATTTTCTTCTCCATGACGGGTCGATTCATAATTGGGTCAACCCAATAGACCGACCTGTCGGTCGGGCTTGCCAAATTTACTCTAGTCCAGACACGTGTATTTTGAAATGTACCTGCTGCAACGGTTATCGTTTCATATTTGGAAAATGAATAGGTTGATGTAAAATTTGTGATACTAGGTGTAAACCCTACCAGTTCACAAGTTAAGCTGTTGGTTTGTGTGGACGACTGACCTACTGTTAACTTGTTCGCATCAATAGAAACATAACTACCAAAAGGCGGCGTGTACGTGCATACTCTGCCGTCATAAGTATCATTTGCCGTATCTGTTGTCGTATCTGTAAACTTAACCAACCGGACCTGATTGTCGTAAGTAGCTATCGTGCTGCCGCTTCCGTTCGACCAAGTGCCTTGTAATTGCTCGACTTCTGATCCCGCTGTCGAAAGTATGGTTCGGGTGTTGGTATAGCTTGTGCCGGAAGATGGTGTGACTCTGTATGTTCTTGTATCGCCCGCCGTAAAGCTAAATTTAGTATTCACCAATACCGTGCTGCCATCTGGTGAGCGAACAATCGGGTTGGTCTCGAGTATCAAATCGTACCCAGTCTTATTGGCTACAAAGGGGCTCGTCAGTGGATTGAACGTAGCCGGATCCAGACCAGCCGCACTGATGGAATTTTTTAGTTGTACGTTCAGGTCTGCAATGATTTGAGGAATCGCTTGCTTTTGCCTCTCGATCAATGCGGGTGTTAGTGCATCTGCACTGCTCAGGCCTTCTTTTTTGGCGCTTTGGTAGGCCACCACATCGGTCAAACCGGTGAGGTTGATGGTGTAGAACTTGCGATTGCCCGGGACGATCTCGCTGATGAGCATTGATTTCCACGGCTGGTTGTCGCGCAGCACGGTGGCCACAATCGGTGCCTTGAGTCCGCGTAGGTTGATACGGTAATAGCCGTTGGCATCGGTGCTGGTCTCCACGCTGTGGTTGTTGATGTCGGTAAAGCGCAGCCGGGTGTTGGCAATTGCCGCACCATCGCCTGCGGTGCCGTCAGCACCGGCATCACCGCTGTCGTTGCCGCCGTTGTTGCTGGTGTCGTAGGCCACCAGCGCGTCCATTTGCACGCAACTAACGGACGCGCCAAAGCTGTCGGTAAATGGTGCGCAGGCGGGTGCTGCGCTGCCACCACCACCGCCGCAAGCACTGAGCAAGGCTACAGCGGCAACGCAGGCCGCGCTGGCCGCCCGGCGCAGGCCGTGTGCGCTGCCAGAAACAAAAAAGCCTGCTGCAAACTGGGTTGGCAGCAGGCTGGACATTGAAAATTTCGACAAAAAGTCGCTGTGCATGACGTTTCCTTCTCGTTAACAAACACGGATCGCATCAACCGCACGCCCCAAGACGTGCCGGCCATAAACATTTACTGGCACCTGCCAACACCTGTTTTCTTGACCAACGACTTTCTCTTTTCGACCAATCTAGCACAGGCCCTGCGCACAACAGCGGAGCATATGGTTGGCACTACTATTCAGGCGGCGCTGCAGCTTGGATTTGTAGCGTGTTGTTTTATATGGCTTTGTCGGCAGGCAGCGTTGGCTTTTGCGGGTGCCGTGGGCACGTTTGACTCAGGGTTTTCCCTAGTTAAGCGCTGTCAAATGAAGTTGCGGACTGTTACTTATTGGCAACAAGCAGGGCTGCTGGGACTGATGGTCGGGCGTGAGTGTTTGGGACCGGCGCACATTGGGGTGGACGCTCAGCCCTCGCACACAAGCCCGGCACGCGGGCCACCGTTGCGGTCAATCCGAACTGGGCAACTAACTGGAGTGGGGCTGCCGCGACCCGCGCCAGACTGCGCGGTCAATCAGCGTGTCAACGGGTGAGTGAGTAAAACGGCGATTGACCGGACTTGCGGTGGGGTGGCATGGCGCCGGGTGCAACCTGCGCGCCATGATGCTGCTGGCGGGTGGCTTCTGGACTATGCAGCTTGGCCCATCAAGTCGGACAAAACCGACCCACGGTGAACTGCTGCTGATGTCTATAATGAACTTTTGAAATGTACAAGTAAGAAGTTTATGTCCATCTCAATCGCCCAGTCGCGGCAACAATTGTCCGCCTTGATCGCCGCTGCGCAGCAGGCGCCACAGGTCATTACCAAACGTAACACGCCGGTGGCGGTGCTGGTGTCGGCTGACTATTTCAGGCAAAGCCAGGCGGCCATCAAGCCCGCCGCCGATACTTTTTACAGCCAGCTTGTTCAATTGCGCGAAACCTATGCACCCAATGACGAGGCCGGGCTGGCAACGCCCGGTGTTGACTCAGAGGCTCGTCAGGCTGCCTGGACCCGCGCCAACCCATTTGCTGATCCGGCCTGAATCAACAAGCCGCGCCCTCATGGCACAAACCATTCATCTGGCCGATACCAACGTCATCAGCGAATTTGTCAAGAGAACCCCCGACGCACGGGTCATGCACTGGTTGCAGTCGGTGTCGCTATTGGCCTTGTCTGCCGTGTCCATAGAAGAAGCCAACTTTGGGCTGGCCTGGCAGCCCAATGCCCGCAAACTGGCGCTGTTTAACGCGCTGGTGCAGCGGATGCATGCCGTCTATCCGGTGACTGAGTCCATTGCCCAGCGTGCCGGCATACTGCGGGGTCAGTTCCAGGCCCAGGGCATCATCCGCAGCACCCCGGACATGCTGATCGCCGCGACCGCGCAAGAGCATGGCCTGGTGCTTGCAACCCGCAATGTGCGGGATTTTTTGGCTTGTGGCGTGCAGATCATCAACCCATTTGAATTTGCTGCGTCACCGCAAGGCCTGTGATGATGCCGATGGGTGAATAAATTGCGCCAACGAAGAGATTGATCGGTGCTTTTAAATTTCCCGGAGATTGCCATGACCGCCAGCCGTCATCATCAAAGCGATTCAGGTTTCAGCGACGATTCTGTCTTTTTGTCATCAAAAAGAAGCGTGATACACCCGGGATTGATGGGGCTCTAGAACAAAAAATAGCGCTGCGACATCGGCAAACTGACGGCTGCCTCGCAGGTCAGCAACTGGCCATCGGCGCGCACACTGTAAGTCTGCGCGTCAATTTCCATGCTGGGCAGGTAGTGGTTGTGCACCATGTGCTGCTTGCGCACACCACGGATGGCTTTCACCGCGCTCAAGGTCTTTTGCAGACCAAAACGCTCCCTGATGCCGGCCTGCAAACCGGCTTGTGACACAAAGGTGAGCGAGCCTCGCGCCAGCGCGCCACCAAACGCGCCAAACATGGGCCGGTAATGCACCGGCTGGGGTGTCGGGATGCTGGCGTTCGGGTCACCCATGGCGGCCATGGCGATAAAGCCACCTTTCAGGATCAGTGCGGGTTTGACACCAAAAAAGGCCGGTTTCCAGACCACCAGATCAGCCCATTTGCCAACTTCGATGCTGCCCACCTCGTGGCTGATTCCGTGGGCAATCGCCGGGTTGAGGGTGTATTTGGCCACATAACGTTTGGCGCGGAAGTTGTCGTTGCGCTGCTCAAACTGCACCAACGCACCTTCGCCACGCTCTTCGCCCAGCACCAGCGGCGGTGCCAGCCAGCCGCGCTGGACTTTCATTTTGTGCGCGGTCTGCCAGGTGCGGATGATGACTTCGCCGACGCGGCCCATGGCCTGGCTGTCGCTGCTCATCATGCTGATGGCACCCAGGTCGTGCAGCACGTCTTCGGCGGCAATGGTTTCCTTGCGGATACGGCTCTCGGCAAAGGCCAGGTCTTCGGCAATGCCCGCGTCCAGGTGGTGGCAGACCATCAGCATGTCCACATGCTCATCGAGCGTATTGACGGTGTAAGGCATGGTCGGGTTGGTGGAACTGGGCAAAAAGTTGGCCTCACCCACCACCCGCAGGATGTCGGGCGCATGGCCGCCACCGGCACCTTCGGTATGGAAGGCGCACAGGCCGCGTCCCTTGGTGGCAGCAATGGTGTTTTCGACAAAACCGGATTCGTTGAGTGTGTCGGAGTGGATCGCCACCTGCACATCCATTTGGTCGGCCACGTCCAGACAGTTGCTGATGGCCGCAGGCGTCGTGCCCCAGTCTTCATGTAATTTGAGGCCAATCACGCCAGCGTTGACCTGCTCGCGCAGCGCTGCGGGCAGGCTGGCATTACCCTTGCCCAGAAAACCCAGGTTCATCGGAAACGCATCGGCCGCTTGCAGCATGCGCTCGATATTCCACGGCCCCGGCGTGCAGGTAGTGGCAAAAGTGCCGGTGGCAGGGCCGGTGCCGCCGCCCAGCATGGTCGTCACGCCGGAGGCCAGGGCTTCTTCAATCTGTTGTGGGCAGATGAAATGGATGTGGCTGTCGATACCACCGGCGGTGACGATATTGCCTTCGCAACTGATCACCTCGGTGCCGGGGCCGATGATGATGTCCACGCCCGGCTGGGTATCCGGGTTGCCGGCCTTGCCGATGCCGACGATGCGGCCGCCTTTGAGTCCGATGTCGGCTTTCACAATGCCCCAGTGGTCCAGGATCAGCGCGTTGGTCATCACGCAATCGACCGCGCCGCCGCCCTGTGGGCCGCCGGCGATGCCGTCGCGGGTGCGCTGGCTTTGTGCCATGCCGTCGCGAATGGTCTTGCCACCGCCAAACTTGACCTCTTCGCCATAGGCGCCTGCGCGCAGCGTGTAGTCTTGTTCGACCTCGATCAGCAGGCCCGTGTCGGCCAGCCGAACCCGGTCGCCCACGGTGGGGCCAAAAATTTCTGCGTAGGCGCGTCGTCCGATGGTGGCCATCACAATACCTTCAAAAAAGAGAGCTACCAGCGCTTATTCCAAGCCGGCTGGTGGCCAAAAACATCTAAAAAATCAGAGCGACCCCATGACCAGGCCACGAAAGCCGTAAACCAGGCGCTCGCCGGCAAAATCGACCAATTCAACCGTGCGTTGCTGACCCGGCTCAAAACGCACCGCCAGGCCGGAGGCAATGTTCAGCCGCATACCCTGGGCCGC
>JAIFMA010000187.1 GCA_020048795.1 Rhodoferax sp. | reverse complement strand
CAGCCCGTCACCACCGACCTGTACCTGCCCGCCCTGCCGGTGCTGACCACCGAATTGCAGGCACCCATGGCCCAGGCGCAGTTGACACTGACGGCCCTGCTGCTGGCATTTGGTGTCTCGCAACTGGTGTGGGGCCCGCTGTCCGACAAATATGGCCGACGCCCGATCCTGCTGATCGGCCTGGCGGCCTATGTGCTGGCCTCGGTCGCGAGCGCGATGGCACCTGACATGTTCTGGCTGATCGTCTGGCGCACCCTGCAGGGCGTGGCCATGGGGGCCGGTGTCATGTGTGCGCGGGCCATCGTGCGCGACCTGTACTCACCGACCCAGGGTGCCCGGGTGATGAGCCAGGGTCTGAGCGGTCTGGGCGTCATTGCCTGCCTGAGTGCACCTCTGGGCGGGCTGCTGACCGACTGGCTGAACTGGCGCTTTGCCTTGCTGGCGCTGGGCATTTTTGGTGCCGCCAGCCTGGCCGTGGTGGCGCTGCGCTTTGAGGAAACCGTGCAGCAAAAAAACCCGCAAGCCTTGCAGTGCCAGACCTTGCTGGCAACATGGCGCAGCATTTTGAGCCACCCGACGTTCTGGGCCTTTTCGGCCCTGTCGGCAGCATCCTATGGCGGACTGTTCACCTTTCTGGCGGCTTCCTCGTTTGTTTTTACCGGCGTACTGGGTTTGAGCAAGACGCAATATGGGCTGGTCATGTTTACCAACTCGATGGCCTATATTGGCGGCACCTTTGTCTGCCGTCACTGGTTACCCCGCCTGGGTGTGCGGCGTGCTGTGGCGTTGGCGGGCGTGTTGTCGATCAGCGGGGGCACGCTGATGGCGATGTTGACGCTGCTGGGCCGGGTCAGCGTCTGGAGCATCATGCTGCCGCAATTGCTGTTCATGATCGGCCATGGCATCCACCAGCCCTGCGGCCAAAGTGGCGCGGTGGGCCCGTTTCCCCTGGCCGCCGGCGCGGCCTCTGCCATGAACGGGTTTCTGATGATGGTGTGCGCGTTTGGCATGGGCTGGTGGCTGGGCACCCACATGGACGGCACGGTGCTGCCGCTGACCCTGGGCGTGTGGTTCTGGAGTGTGCTGATTTCAGGGTCAGCCTGGACGCTGGTGCAGCGCCATGGCGGCCAGTAGTCCAAGGGACGACTAGCTGCCCCGACTGAATGGAACTTCGCGATGCTGCAAGACCCCGCTACAAGGGCAAGAAACGCAGACCGGCATAGCCACATCGGGGTCAGACTGCAGTACCACGCCAACGGCAAATGGGAGCACCTTGAGGCGCTGGGCTGGAATGAAGTGGGTTTCAACTTCTACCACGCGCAGGACATCGCGGCACCGTTGCTGGCGCTCAAGCGCGGTTTAACGCACTTTGATGGCAACATCGTGTGGCGCGCGCTCAATACCAGCGACGAGGTGGTGCTGGCCACCCTGGTGAACGAACTGATCTTCAAGCGGGCCCAGGCGGTCGTCAACGATGCGGCACTGCATGCCCGCCTGGTCAAACTGATCCGGGTGCCCGGCATGGTGCCAGAAAAACGCAAAATCCTGGCATCTCTGGGGCAGGACGCGGGCGATGCCAACATGGCCGACATGATCCGCCAGCGTCGGCTGGAACGGCCGATGTTCCACTATGGTGTCAAAGTGCAGTCCGACGCTTGGACTGCGATCATCCACCAGGCCTTGAGCCTTTCATCGGTGGTGATCTCGCTTGAAAAATGGTCACAGGCGCTGGCAAAGCCGTGACCCAAAGCCTGACTCAGCGCTTTTTTTGTCGGCACCGGGGTGTTTTTCTGTATCACCTGGTTTTCGTCAGGTCTAATATTGCCATCGTCACATGGATGAGTCTGCCCAATGTCCACACCCCTCACCAAAGAACAAGCCTTCGCCCGTTTGGGCACCATCACCCGCGAAATGCACGAAGCATTGACGGTCTTGGGCAGCAACCAGTTGCACGACATCGTGCAAGAGATTCCGCAAGCCAGGGACCGGCTGGCCTACGTTGGCAAGATGACCGAAGATGCTGCCAACAAGGTATTGACCCTGGTTGAAACCGCCAAACCCGACTGTGACGAGCTGGCCAGCCGCGGCCTGGATTTGAGCCAGTCTCTGAGCAAGTTTGCCAGCGCCGACGACCTGGGCCTGGAACGTGCCAAAGGACTGCTGGTGGTGTGCAGCAAGTTTGCCCAGCGCACCGCCACCTTTGCCACAGGGCAAAGCAACGTGCTCAGTGACATCATGATGGCGCAGGACTTCCAGGACCTGTCGGGTCAGGTCATCAAAAAGGTCATCGACATCATCAACCGGACCGAAATGCAGCTGGTGCAGCTCCTGGTGGACAGCGCTCCTCAGGTGCCGGACGCGGTGGATGATTCACCGCCCGAGGCAAAAACCGTGGACAACCACAAACTCGATGGGCCACAAACCGCAGAAAATGCCCTGAAGCAAAACGACGTGGACGACTTGCTGGCGTCCCTGGGGTTTTGACCCGCACGCGAATCAGGTCAAGGCCGTGTCACGGGTGTGCCAAGCCATCGATCCGGTCCAGCCGCACGATGATGCGGCCAAATTGCTGGCTGCGCATTTCCACCCACTGCCCGGGCTCGATGCGCACCACGCCCCCGCCCAGGGTCTGACCCTGAACGTACAGCGTGACACCCTTTTTCTCCTGTTGCGCCTGGGCCAGGGCTTGCTCAATGCCCTTGATGGCATCCTGCGCCAGGGCGGCACTGGTGCCCAGGCAAATCAACGCCGCAACCGCAGCGTGGCGATAGAGTGAGTTGGTATGACGCATCGCAAGAATCCTTTCAACAGGCTGGTTTGACATACCGCAATGATGGCACACCAAGGGTCACCTAAAAATAGCCGTCAACTTATTGATGCGCGTCAAACAAGCGCCGATTATTCAAAATAAATTCGACGCCAATGCTGACAAAATGAAATCTGCTCTGTGACCCGGAGGCCTGTACGATGGTTCCACCTTCCAACCTGTGTCTGGGCGATCTGATGGATCGCCGGGTGCTGGTTGTGGCTGGCGAGCGCAGCTTAGCCAGCATCGTGCCCCTGCTCAAGGACCAGCAGGTCTCGCATGTGGTGGTGCAAGACGCTGCCAAGCCGCTTGGCATGCTGACCGAACGTGACTTGGTACGCCTGCTGCGCCATCCGATCGCCGCGCAGGCCCAAGCAGCCCAGGTGATGAGCGCCCCCATCGTCACCGTGCCGGCGCGCCTGGGTTTTCGGGCCGCCTACGAACAGCTTTGCATGAGCCGACTGCGGCACTTGATCGTGGTTGACGGCTTCAATCAGGTGCTGGGTGTGGCCTGCGAAGGTGATTTTCTGGATCACGTGGGCCTGGAGCTGTGCCAAAGCGTGCAGCGGCTTGACGCACTGGTGGACTGGAACGTGCCCGCGCTCGACGTCGCAACACCGGTGTTGCAGGCGATTGACCGCATCGTTCACGACAAGCGGGGCTGTGTCATGGTGCGGCAAGGCCAGCACCCGATCGGCCTGTTCACCGAGCATCAGGCACCCAGGGCATTGGCGCAACTGGCGGACGGCGCCGTGGTCACCTTGGGCGACGTGGTACAGCGCTGCGCACAGGTGTTCTCCCACGACAGTTCGACGGCTCAAGTTTTGGGCCAACTGGTGGCAGAACGTGTGGGCTATGTGTTGGTCCACAACCCGGACACGGGCGCCACGGGTGTGATCGCCCAGTCCAGGCTATTGGAAAGCGTTCGGTCCTCCATTCATGTGGATATCGCCCACCGGCAGCTGGCACAGGAACAGGTCAATCTGGCGCAGGAATCCCTGCAGCAGCAAATTGAATTTTCTGGCGCCGTGGTCGATGCGGTGATGGATGGCATTTCGGTTTGCCAGGCGATCGATGCGCCGCCTTATATCCGCTTCACGGTATGGAATGTGGCCATGCGTGAGATGACCGGATACACGCAGGAAGAAATCAATGACCGGGGCTGGTATCAGACCATTTACATCGACCCAGACACCCAGCAGCGGGCACGCCAGCGTATGGAACAGATGCGCCTGGGTGAACACCTATGCCGTGAACCATGGGTGATCACGCGCAAGGATGGCCAGCAGCGGGTGGTCGAAATTTCAACCCGAACCGTCATCCTGCCCGGTGGTTCAAGCCAGACGCTAGCGGTCATGCATGACTGCACGGCACGGCGCCAGATGGAGAAGCAGCTCAATAACAGCGAAACCAATTTCAGGCTTTTCTTTGACACCATCGATGATTTTTTGTTTGTGCTCGATGTGCAGGGGAATATCCAGTTTGTCAACCGTGCGGTGACCCAGCGGCTGGGCTACACGCAGTCCGCACTGGTCGGTCAAAGCGTCTTGAGCGTCCATCCACCCGCCAGGCGTGAAGAGGCTGGCCGCATTGTGGCCGCCATGCTGGCCGGTAAAGAAGGGTTTTGCCCGGTGCCCCTGATCACTGCCGACGGCAGCTTGATTCCGGTTGAAACCCGGGTGGTTCAGGGCATTTGGAATGGTGAACCGGCCTTGTTTGGCCTGAGCCGGGATGTGACCGAGCGCAACAGCATCCACCAGGCCCTGCGTGAAAGTGAGTTTTTGTTGCTTGAGAGCCAGCGCATCGGCCAGCTGGGCGGTTTTCGTGCCGACCCGGTGCACAACGCGGTGAAGTGGACCGATGGCATTTACGCCATCTGTGAGTTGCCGCTGGACTACCAGCCGGACCTAGCCTCAGGACTTGACCCCTATCTGCCCGAATCACGCCAGCGGGTCGTTGCCAGTCTGGATGCCGCGCTTCAGACCGGCACCCCGTTTTCCATCGAAGTTCAGATTCAGGGTGCCCGCACTGGCAAGATCAAATGGAACGAGCTGCGCGGCTTTCCGCATTTTGATGAGCATGGCAAAGTCGACTACGTGATGGGCACGCTGCAGGACATCTCGCAACGCAAACAGACAGAAATGGCACTGGCCCAGGCGCGGGATGAGGCCGAAGCCGCGAGCCGCGCCAAATCCGCCTTCCTGGCGACCATGAGTCACGAGATTCGCACGCCGATGAACGGCGTGCTGGGCATGGCCCAACTGCTGCTGACGCCCAACCTGGAGCAGAGCGAGCGCTTTGAGTATGCCCGCATCATTCTGTCGAGCGGGCAGGCCCTGATGACGCTACTCAATGACATTCTGGACCTGTCCAAGATCGAGGCTGGCAAGTTCCTGCTGGATGCCAAGGTGTTCGAACCAGAGTCGATATTGCGCGACACCTGCTCACTGTTCTCGGGTGCTGCCGAAGGTAAAAACCTGCAACTCGTCCACCACTGGCTGGGCCCAGCCGGCCAGCGCTACCAGGCCGATGCACACCGTCTGCGCCAGATGATCTCGAACCTGGTTGGCAACGCCATCAAGTTCACGCACATGGGCAGTGTCAACATCGAGGCCAAAGCGCTGCAACAGGATGACAGCACGGCCCTGCTGGAGTTTTCGGTCACCGACTCCGGGATCGGCATTGCCCCTGAAAAGCAGGTCCTGCTGTTCAAGCCGTTCACGCAGGCCGACAGTTCGACCACCCGCGAGTTTGGTGGTTCCGGGCTGGGCCTGTCGATTGTGGCCAACCTGGCCCGGGCCATGGGTGGCAATGTGGGCATCCACAGCGAGGCGGGTCATGGCGCACGGTTCTGGTTTACGGCACAGGTGGTGGTCATCGCGCCGGGTCAGCCAACGCGCAGCGCCGACCAGCCCGAACCCAGCCAGGCGATGCACGCCCGATCCGACGACCACCTGCGCGGCCGGGTGCTGGTGGCCGAAGACAACCCGGTCAATGCGCTGGTCATTGAGTCGATGCTCACCAGACTCGGCCTGCAGGTCACGCTGGTAGGCGATGGCCAACAGGCTGTGGCGGCGTTGGTGAGCGCTGATGCAGCGCAACAGGCTGATCTGGTCCTGATGGACCTGCACATGCCAGTACTCGATGGTTACGCTGCCACCCGGCAGATACGCCAGTGGGAGATCGATACGCAGCGCGAACGACGGCCCATCATTGCGCTTACCGCCGATGCCTTTGAAGAAGACCACCAGCATTGTCTGTCCGTTGGCATGGACGACTTTCTGACCAAGCCGGTCAGCATGGAGGCGGTGCGGACCGCCCTTGGCAGGTGGCTGCCGCACGCCAGCACCACCGAGCCAGAACCACCACCCACCGGCCACCTGATGCCCGATTCCGCACAGATCGAAGGCATTCTGAACGAACTGGTGCCGCTGGTTGCCGGCAACAAATTCATGGCACTGAATGTTTTTCAGGCACTTGAGCGCGCCTTGAACGGGACGGCGCTGGAAACCGAACTTGGCAGCATCAGCCAAAACCTGCAAGCCTTCAATTTCAAACTGGCGCAGGAACAGTTGCGGCAATTGGCACTGACGCAGCATTGGAGCTTGCCGACATGACCCACGCCAAGCCCAGAATCCTGGCCATTGACGACACGCCGATCAATCTGATGGCACTCGGGGCGGCGCTGGTGCCCGATTTTGACTTGCAGTTGGCTACCTCGGGCGCCATGGGGCTGGCGCTGGCGCAAGAATCGCCGCCCGAGCTGATCCTGCTGGACGTGATGATGCCCGAAATGGACGGTTTTGAAGTCTGCCGCAGGCTCAAATCACTGCCCCGGCTCAAACACGTGCCGGTGATGTTTATCACCGCTGCGACCGACATCACCACCGAGGAGCTGGGCTTGTCGCTGGGCGCGGCTGACTACATTGCCAAACCGATCAATGTCGAGATTGCCCGTCAGCGCATTCGCAACCTGCTCGAACGCGAGCGCTTGCGTCAGGATTTACAGGTCGAAATCGATGCGCGTGAGCGTGCCCAGCAAGCCCTGCAGCAGCGCGAGCATTACCAGCGCGCGCTGCTCAACAATTTCCCGTTTCTGGTCTGGCTCAAGGATGTGGACGGACATTTTCTGGCCGTCAATCAGGCCTTCGCCGATGCCTGCCATCACACCGCCCCAGAGCAACTGATCGGCAAGACCGACCTGGATGTCTGGCCGCGTGAGTTGGCCGAGATGTACCGTGCCGACGATCAGGCCGTGTTTGACAGCGATGTCCCTAAAAACGTCGAGGAACCCCTCGAGGTGAATGGCAAGCGCATCTGGTTCGAGACCTACAAGTCTCGCATTGCGGTCGATGGCGTGGTCATGGGCACCGTGGGTTTCTCGCGTGACATCACCCGGCGTCGGCAAAACCACGATCAGATGTTGCTGGCCGCCAGTGTATTTACCCATGCCCGTGAAGGCATCATGATCACCACCGCCGATGGCACCATCATCGATGTGAACCAGTCATTCAGCCAGATCACCGGTTATGCGCGAGACGAAGTCATGGGTAAAAACCCACGCATTCTCAGCTCGGGGCATCAGAGCCCGGAGACTTTTGCCAACCTGTGGCGCAGCCTGTTCGAGCAGGGGCATTGGCAAGGCGAGGTCTGGAACCGGCGTAAGAGCGGCGAAGTCTATGCGGTCAAACAGACCATCAGCGCGGTGCGGGACAACGCTGGCGCCGTTGCGCATTTTGTTTCGCTGTTTTCAGACATCACCTCGGTCAAGGCCTATGAAGCGCAGCTGGAGCATGTGGCCCATTTTGACGCGCTCACCAGCCTGCCCAACCGCATCGTGCTGGCTGACCGGATGCGTCAGGCACTGAATCAGGCGCAGCGCCACGGTCGCACACTGGCGGTGGTTTTTCTTGATCTGGACGGCTTCAAGGCGGTCAACGACAACCATGGGCACGAGGTCGGCGACCAATTGCTGATCGCCCTGGCAGCCCGTATGAAAGAGGTGCTGCGCGACGGAGACACTTTGGCACGTATCGGCGGGGACGAGTTTGTCGCCGTGCTGCTTGACCTGCCCGACATGGCCGCCTGCGCCCCGCTGCTTGGCCGCCTGCTCGAGGCAGCGGCGCAAGCGGTACCGGTTGGCCCACTGGTGTTGCAGGTCTCGGCCAGTGTCGGGGTCACCTTTTACCCGCAGGCGCAGGAGGTTGATGCCAGCAAGTTGCTGGACCAGGCCGATCAGGCCATGTACCAGGCCAAGCTGGAGGGCAAGAACCGCTACCATGTGTTTGACGCCGGCCAAAACAAACACCTGCGTGCACACCATGAACAACTGGGACAAATCCGCCTGGCCCTGGCGAATCAGGAGTTCTTGCTGCACTTCCAGCCCAAAGTGAACCTGCGCACCGGCTGCCTGATCGGCGCTGAAGCACTGATTCGCTGGGCGCAGCCCGGTAACGGCTTGCTTGAGCCCAGCGCCTTTCTGCCCATGGTGGACGACAACACGCTGGCCGTCGAGCTGGGCGAATGGGTGATCCACCAAGCTTTGTGCCAGTTGTCGATGTGGCAGAGCGCCGGTCTGAATATCCCGGTCAGCGTCAATGTGGCTGTGCGACAACTCAAACAACCCAACTTTGCCGAGCGCTTGCAAGCCGTGCTGGCACAGCATCCGCAGGTGTGCGGCACCGCGCTTGAACTTGAGGTGCTGGAAGTCAGCGTGCTGGACGACCTGCCGCACCTCATCGACACCATCGAACGATGCCGCGCACTGGGTGTACGCTTTGCACTGGACGACTTTGGCACCGGCTATTCATCGCTGACCTGCCTGAAACAACTGCCCGTGGCAATGCTCAAGATCGACCAGCGCTTTGTCCATGGCATGCTGGACCAACCCGACGACCTGGCCATTTTGCAGGGTGTGCTCGGGCTGGCGAGCGCATTTCAGCGCGAGGTCATCGCCGAAGGGGTTGAAACCGAAGAAATCGGTGAAGCCCTGCTGCAATTGGGGTGTGAGCTGGGTCAGGGTTTTGCGATTGCCCACCCAATGCCGGGCGACGACCTGCCCGCTTGGGCCGCGACCTGGCATCCGCCAACGGCATGGGCACACACCCAGGCTCTGGGCAGCCACGACTTGCCGCTGATGTTTGCGATCGCACAGCATCGCGCCTGGGTGGCGGCGATTGAGCACTTTGTGCTGAATCATGGCCTGACACAACCCCTCAATGATCAGCATCAGTGCCGCTTTGGGCTGTGGCTGGATTCAGGTGCCGCCGATCGCTATACCCCACTGAGCACATTCGCGGCGGTGAAACGCTTGCATCGCGACATTCATACCCTGGCCGCCAGCATCCTCGGGCTTTGCACGGGTGGCCAGCGCGCCGCAGCGCACCTGCAACTCGACGCACTTCACCTGGCGCGTGACACCTTGATTGCGCAATTGCGGACCCTGATTGACCGGGCGTGATGCCACCTGCGTAACATCGGGGGAATTCATCGTCCCCACCCATGACACTGTTGCCGCTTTCATCGCCCAAGCCGATCCTGCCCCGCTACCTGGCATTGGCGGGGCCCACAGCCTCTGGCAAAACCGCAGCAGCGCTGGCCATTGCCCGCCAACACCCGGTGGAGATCATCAGCGTGGACTCGGCGCTGGTTTATCGCGGCCTGGACATCGGCACCGCCAAGCCCACTGCCGCCGAGCTGGCCGCCGTGCCGCATCACCTGATCAATATCCGTGATCCCTTGAACGCCTACAGCGCCGCCGAGTTTGTGAAAGATGCCAGCGTGCTGATGCACGACATCACGGCACGCGGCAAACTACCGCTGCTGGTCGGCGGCACCATGCTGTATTTCAAGGCGCTGCGCCAGGGGCTTGACGACATGCCCCGGGCTGACCCGGTGATTCGCCAGGCTATTGAACAGGAGGCAGCGCTTCATGGCTGGGCCGCGCTGCACGCTGCACTGGCGCTGGTGGACCCCGCCACCGCGGCCAGACTGGCCCCGGCAGATTCGCAACGCATTGCCCGCGCGCTCGAGGTGTACCGCATCAGCGGTTTGCCGCTGTCCTTCTTTCATGCTACCAAATTTGTAGCTGTCAGCGCAATATCCATGAGCGCTGAAGGCCAAAAAGATATGGATAATCTGGCCCAGCCCGGGTGTCTGATCTCGCTGGAACCCAGCGAGCGCAGTTGGCTGCACCAGCGCATTGCCCAGCGTTTTGAGACCATGCTGGCGGCGGGTTTCCTCGACGAAGTCAAAGCCCTGCGCGCACGTGGCGACCTGCACCCGGACCTGCCAGCGATGCGCTGCGTCGGTTACCGCCAGGCCTGGGAGGCGCTGGACGGCCGCTGGCCCCTGAGCGAGCTGCATGACAAGGGCATCTTTGCCACCCGTCAACTCGCCAAGCGCCAGATCACCTGGCTGCGCAGCATGCCCGAGCGTCAGGTGGTCGCATGTGATGCGCCCGATGCGCAGCAGCAGGTGCTGGGACTGGCGGATGGGTTTTTTGATAAACAAGCCAACGGTGAGCGCTAAACCAAAACATGAACGGGTGGCTTCCATCCATTGGCCATCGCTCGCCTGGCGGATTTTTTGTCATCAAAGGTGGCAACCTGGCTGCATAAACGGTAAGACGCATGGTGCAAGGCATCCGCAAAATCGAACCCCTCGGCCAGTGCGTCAATCGCCATGTCCACACCCTGACGGTCTTCCAGTTCGATGTTGGGCAGGGTCTGCAGGTGGCGTAACACGGTTAACACATCAGACACCGGGCTTTTGTAATAACCACGCAATACCCATTCCAGCTCCAGCACCACTGACTTGCTGACATACAGGCGTTTGCCACTCTCGATCAGTTGGCAGGCCAGCACGCTTTGGGCTTGTGTTGGCGCATCGTCACTGCCCACGTAGTAGCGCGCCAGCACATTGGTATCGAGCCCGATCATGGTGCGTCAACACTCAGGCTTGCGGCGTCAAAATCTGCAGGAATGCCAGGGCGCTGGCTCTGAATCAGGCCAAAGCCGCTGGTGGTCGCTTGCCTTGCAGACGGTGCCGGACGCAGGGCAATGTGATCACCCTCGACCGTGAAACACACCGACATCCCCTGGCGCAAGCCAAAATGCTGGCGAACATCGCGCGGTATGGTGACTTGGCCCTTGCTGGTGATAGTGGTTTGCATGGCAGCCTCAAAAAGGTGTTACATGGTAATACTAGCAGATTCCATCGTTTTGCGGGCGCATCAACGCTTCCAACCCTCTTGCCATGCCTGAACGGCAACTTCATCAGCATCGACCCATAGTCGTCTCTGTTTTTCTTTGAAGACACCGGTCAACTTCGGCCCGTTCGAGTTGGCCTACCAAACCTTGACCGAGAAATTGCAGCCGCAGGTTTTCAGCCTTGGATTTTTACGTTGATTGCGCCAAAACCCCTGGATTGATGTATAAACATGTATCAACATTTCACAGGAGTGACTCATGGCCGCCACCGTAGTTGCAGAGCAAACCATTCAAGAGTGGGGCAATGGCCTGGCCGTGCGCATCACCGCGCCGGTGGCCAAGGCCGCCCACTTTGCGCTGGGCTTGCCGATTCGGGTCGAGGTGGTCGAAGGCGGCGTTTTACTGCGGGTTGTGGGCGAACCCAACCTGAGTCTGGCGCAAAAGCTCAAGCTGTTTGACCCTGCCATTCATGGCGGAGAAGCCATGCCCGGCAGACGTGTTGGCGCCGAAGTCTTCTGATGGTCAGCGCCAAACTCTGGGTGCCGGATCGGCGTGACATGATCTGGATTGATTTCAACCCTCAAACGGGCGCTGAGATGAAGGACGAGCATCCCATGCTGGTGTTGTCGCCCAAAGCCTTCAACGAGCGCACTGGCATTGTGATTGGGCTGCCCATGACCCATGCCCAGTCCAACGAAACCAATCCCTTTGCCGTCAAATTCACCACAGCCAGCGGCGATGTGGGCTACGTGCTGGCGCACCAGCCCAAGTCCTTTGACTGGCGAAAGCGTGGTGCCAGGGCGCACCCCTGGAAAGCCATTGCACCGCACCTGTTTGAATCGGCCTGCCAAGCCCTCAATGGCATCATTTCCATCGCCTAGATGGATCACGTGTGAGCCTGGTCATCACCCACTTGAGCAAACGCTACGGCAAGGTGCCGGTGTTCAGCCATGTGTCACTGCACGTGGCGCCGGGTGAGTTTGTCGCCATCGTGGGTGAATCGGGTGTCGGCAAATCAACCCTGCTCAACTGCATGGCCGGTCTGGACCACTGGAACCACGGCACGGTGCTGCTCGATGGCCTGGACCTGGGTTCGCTGGGCGACGACCAACTGGCGCGGCTGCGGCGCGAAAAAACCGGCTTTGTGTTTCAGGCCTTTCATGTGCTGCCGCACCTGAGCGTGGCACAAAACGTGGCGCTGCCGCTGA
>JAIFMA010000036.1 GCA_020048795.1 Rhodoferax sp. | reverse complement strand
TGGATGCATCAAATTGTTGGCCAACTCACCTGAGCTGGTCAACAACAGCAAACCCTCCGTGTTCAGGTCCAAACGTCCCACCGATTGCCACTTGCCCTGAAACAGTTTGGGAAGTTTGCGAAATACCGTTGGCCGATTCTGCGGATCGTCGTGGCTGACAACCTCCCCGGCAGGCTTATGGTAAGCAATCACGCGAGCTGGAGGTGGCGCAATACGGAACTTTATCGGTTTACCATTGACTTTGACATGATCACCAAACTGCACCCGTTGGCCAATGTGAGCGGGTTCGTTGTTCACCGTGATTCGCCCCTCCATGATCAGTTGCTCCATCTCCAGTCGGGAACCCATGCCGACCTGCGCCAGTACCTTGTGCAATTTGGGGGATTCAGGCTGCGCAGGCAACACCCTTTTTTTGGGCGAAACCTCAGTTGAGTTTTCCTCAGCATCGAATTGTCCGGATACCACGTCCTCAAAGCGTATCGCTTCGCCAGTTCCAGACTCGGTGACATATTCGCTCATGTTGATTTCCTCAAAGGTTCACCTCAGTGCTGCTGGGTCGGTCCCATTGGCCGGATTCCGATTCAGGCTTCGCGCAGATAAACAGGTTCCCGGCTTGCTGCTCAGGCATATCAGAACCAATTTCCAATTGTCTGGCAACGTTTCCTGCCATGACCTCGTTACATCCAGTCAACGCATCGGCGCCCGATTCAAGCAATGGCAGTTGATCTAGCGAGCGCAAGCCGAGGTCATCCAAGAAAGACCGCGTGGTTCCAAACAGCGCAGGTCGTCCCACGGTATCACGATGACCGATGGTTTCTATCCAGCCCCGATCTTCAAGATGTTTAAGTGTGACAGCATTCACTGTCACACCACGAATATTCTCAATATCACCCCGCGTCACCGGTTGCTTGTAGGCAATGATCGCCAGTGTTTCCAAAGTGGCTCGGGAATACCTGGGCGCTTTTTCGGGATTCAAGCGATCCAGATACACGCGCATTTCCGGCCGACTCTGAAAGCGCCAGCCACTGGCCAAAGCGACCAGTTCAACGCCCCCCTGAGACCATTCGTTCTGTAGTTCTGACAATACCAACCTGATCGAGTCTGGATTCAATGTGTCGTCAAGAAGCACGCGCATGTCGCGCAAACTCAAAGGCTGCGGCGAACAAATCAGTGCGGTTTCAAGGATGCGCCTGGCATCCAGCGTGTTCATGCTGGGTCGATTCCAAAAAACACCGCATGGGTGTCAAACGATTATGGTTGTGATGACGTCATCAAGACCGACCTACAACTCGGTGGTGCATGCTGGGCCCCGCTAGTGCGCTGGTCGAACGTCATCTGGATTGTACTGGAGCCCCCACAAAACCAATGCCGACTGCATATCCGCTGGGACCGGTGCCGTAAAAATCAATGGTTCTTGCGTGACCGGATGAACGAACGCCAACTTGACAGCATGCAGAGCCTGGCGACGCATGCCTGCCGACAGGCTACCGCCGTAAAGCAGATCGGCGACCAACGGGTGGGACAAGGATGCCATGTGAACCCTGATTTGATGGGTTCGTCCGGTATGCAAGGTACATTGAACCAGACAGCCCAAGTCAGAATTGGCCAGGCATTCCACGTCGGTTCTTGCCGGTTTACCAGAATGCAGCGCCAAATTGACCACCGCCATTCGCAATCTATTGCCTGGATCCCTGCCCACTGGGGCATCGATCTGGCGCGACTTCAAGTCTCGCCATGACCCATGCGCCAGCGCCAGGTACTGACGTTTGACCTCCCTGGCGGCAATAGCGCGCACCAGAGCGTCCATCACCTCGCGACGACGTGCGACAACCATCAAACCGCTGGTGTCTTTATCCAATCGATGTACGATCCCGGCGCGCGGCAACAGGAACGCCTGCGAATCAAAGCCCAGCAGCCCATTCATCAATGTGCCACTCCAATTTCCCGGTGCCGGATGCACCACCAGACCTGCAGGCTTGTTGATAACCAGCAAATACTGATCCTGATGCACCAGATCAAGCGTCATGTGCTCGGCTTTAAATGACTGACTTTGTGGTGTTGGTCTGAGTTCAATGCTGCCTCGATCAGTTAATTTGATTCGAAGCGATGTTTTGCCAACCACCCGGCCGTTGACACACACCGCACCACTGTCAATCAATTGTTGCAAATAGCTGCGAGAAAACTCGGGAACCAGATCGACCAATGCACGGTCTATCCGTTGATTGTGATGTTCTGCGCCAAATACCAACTCACGTAGCTCAAACTCGCCTTCAGCCAATTCGGCCGCGTCATGGTCCGGCAAAGCAGGCAGGGTCGATATAATCGATTTGGTGTTGCTCAAGAAAGATGTCCTCCATGCCCGGTTCTAAATTATCAATGGTCTTTAGCCTGGTTTTGGCTGGAGTCGCCGTGTTGCTGAGTGCCTGCTCATCCACTGCCAAAGATCCTACGGTCGGCTGGAGTCCAAATAAAATTTATGCTGAGGCCAAAGATGAGCTAAGTACGGGAGCTTACGAGAAGGCGATTCCTCTTTTTGAAAAGCTCGAAGGTCGTGCCGCTGGAACGCCATTGGCGCAACAGGCCCAGATCGACAAAGCCTATGCCCATTACAAAAATGGTGATCCGGTTCAGGCTGTGGCAACGCTGGACCGTTTCATGAAACTTCATCCAGCCAGTCCGGCAATCGATTACGCCCTGTATCTCAAAGGAATCGTCAATTTTAATGATGACCTTGGATTGTTTTCGGCCATCACCCAGCAGGACCTTTCTGAACGAGATCAAAAATCAGCCAAGGACTCATTTGAGGCTTTCAAGGAACTGTCAACGCGTTATCCCGACTCCCGCTATACACCGGATGCCAGGGCACGCATGAATTATGTGGTGAACTCTCTGGCGCAATCTGAGGTTCATGTGGCACGCTACTACTTTGAACGTGGCGCTTACCTTGCTGCGATCAACCGTGCCCAAACAGCAGTTAGTGAATTCCAGAGTGTGCCAGCACTCGAAGAAGCCCTTTTCATCATGGTCAAGTCTTACGATGCCTTGAATATGTCCGAGTTGCGCGATGACACGATGCGTATCCTTGAAAAGAACTACCCCCGGACCCCTTACCTGACACAAGGTTTCAAGGCCAGAACACAGCCGTGGTGGAAACTCTGGTGAGTTCATGACTACCAAAGGTTATCGGCTGACGGCCGCCACAGGAATTCACAAAGGTGATCGCGACTACCAGCAGGACCAGGTTGCTCTGCTGATGCATCCTCGTGCCAAGGGCTGTCTGATGGCGATTTTGGCCGATGGCATGGGTGGACGAAGTGGTGGCCGCAAGGCCTCTGACCAAGTCATGCTGACCGCCAGGCAACTGTTCGAGCGCTACGGACCCGACTCAGACGATCCGGTGGCCACTCTCAGACAATTGGCCTTGGAAGCGCATACCGTGATCAAACTGACAGCCATTTCCTCTGAAGAAGAACCTCACAGCACCGTGGCTAGCTTCCTGATCAATCCGGATGGAAGCTGTCACTGGGTACACGCTGGCGACTCCCGGATCTATTTTTTCCGTGACAGACAACTGGTCAAACGAACGCTCGACCACTCCTATGTCCAAACGCTGGTCAATCAGGGTGAGATCACTGCAGAAGAGGCCAACAATCATCCGCGCTCCAATATCTTGATGGGTTGCCTGGGAACCGACAAAGACCCGCCTCTGGACGTTGATTTCATTCCCAAACTGAGGCACGGAGATACCTTATTGGTTTGCAGTGACGGTGTCTGGCACTACTTCAGCGACACGGAACTTGGCTCGGTACTGGCAACCCTGTCAGCCAGAGATGCCAGTGAGTTTTTGATTGAGAAGGCACGCAGCAGAGCCAAAGGTGGCGGTGACAACCTGTCACTGGCCATTGTTAAGGTTGAACCGCTCGAAGGACAAGCGCCATAGCCGGTTCAGCCAGTCACCTGGCCGGTCTGTTTCAAGTCAAGCGGGTATCAACGTCACGCCGGTCCAGCGCCAGAAATGCAGCAGACTGCATTTCGTTGATGCGCGACACCGTGCGCGCAAACTCATTGGCCATTTGACCTTCTGTGTACAACTGCTCTGCAGCCACTTCAGCCGACATGATCAGCTTGACGCGACGGTCATAGAGCACATCGATCAGCCAGGTAAAACGCCTGGCCTCGGCAGACATGCGTGGCAGCAGTTGCGGCACACCGCTAAGCAAGACCGTGTGAAACTGGGTGGCAATCTCCAGGTAGTCATTCTGCGATCGTGGGCCACCGCACAATGACTTGAAATCAAACCAGACCAAGCCGCCGGCCCTGCGCAAGGCATGGATCTTTCGGGCTTCAATCTGCAGCACCGGATCTTCATCGTGGGTCGCGGTAAGACGCTCAAATGCATCAAGCATGGCCGCTTCGGCCACCTCGCCCAAAGGCATGTGATAGAGCTCAAGCTGCTCCAGCGTACACCCCCGGTAATCGGTACCGTTGTCAACATTGATGACCTGCAGACGGTCGTTGAGCAAGGCAATGGCCGGCAGAATGCGGTCACGATGAAGACCATTGGGATAAAGATCATCCGGTTTGAAATTGGAAGTCGTCACCAGACCGACACCATTTTCAAACAAGGCCGTCAGCAGTCGGTGAAGAATCATGGCATCGGTGATGTCCGACACATGAAACTCATCAAAACAGATCAGCCGATATTTTTTCGACATACGCTGTGCCAGCAAATCCAGCGGGTTGGCGGTTCCTTGCATGCCAGCCAGTTCCCGGTGCACCTCGCGCATGAACTCGTGAAAATGCAGCCGCGTCTTGCGCTTGAGTGGCACCGCCCCATAAAAGCAATCCATCAGGAAACTCTTGCCGCGCCCGACACCACCGTACATGTAAACGCCACGCGGAATATCAGGCCGGTTGATCAGTTTTTTGAAGGCATTGGATCGCTTTTCCTTGAACTTGGCCCACTCACGCGCGCAAATCTCCAAAGCCGCTACCGCTCGCAACTGAGCCGGGTCGGAACTGTAACCACGCGCCACCAGTTCTGACTGGTAGGCCTTGCGCACTGCTGATGTATTCACGTTGCTTTAGAAACGATAGCTGCCAGCGCTTATCTGCTAAGGGCTGAAGGCAAATTTCTTCCAGGGTTAAAAGTTCAGGGTGCGCTTGTCCACCGCCAGCGCCGCTTCTTTGGTGGATTCGCTCAAACTCGGGTGTGCATGGCAGATGCGCGCAATGTCCTCGCTGCTGGCGCGAAACTCCATCGCCATCACGCACTCTGCAATCAGCTCACTGGCCATCGGGCCGACGATGTGCACCCCCAAAATTTCATCACTGCTGGCATCGGCGAGCATCTTGACCATGCCGGTGGTGTCCCCCAACGCCCGCGCCCGGCCATTGGCCAGAAATGGAAAGGTACCCGCCCGGTAGGCCACACCATCGGCCTTGAGTTGCTGCTCGGTGCGGCCCACCCAGGCAATCTCGGGGCTGGTGTAAATCACCCAGGGAATGGTGTTGAAATTGACATGCCCGTGCTGGCCTGCCATGCACTCGGCAACCGCAACACCTTCTTCTTCGGCCTTGTGCGCCAGCATCGGGCCGCGCACTACGTCGCCCACCGCCCAGACACCGGGCAAATTGGTCTTGCAGGCATCATCCACCACAATCGCGCCGCGCTCATCGAGCTTCAGGCCCACGGCCTCCACATTCAGGCCCGTGGTGTTGGGCACCCGGCCAATCGAGATGATCAGCTTGTCGACATCGAGCGCCTGCGCTTCACCCTTGGCGCTGGTGTAGGCAATGTGCACACCCTTCTTGCTGGTCTTGATGTCGCCAACCGTCACGCCAAGCTCGATCTTGAGCCCTTGTTTGACGAAAGCTTTCTGGGCCTCCTTGGCGATTTGCTGGTCCACTGCACCCAAAAAGGTGGGCAAACCTTCCAGGATGGTGACCTCCGAACCCAAACGTCGCCAAACCGACCCCATTTCCAGACCAATCACCCCCGAGCCAATCAGGCCGAGCTTTTTGGGCACGGCACCCAGCGCCAGTGCACCTTCGTTGGACAGAACCATTTCTTCATCAAATGGGGTGCCAGGCAAGGCCCGCGCCGTGGAGCCGGTGGCCACAACGATCTGTTGACCCAACAGCGTTTCCTCGGTGCTGCCAGCCACCTTGATTTCGTAGCCACCCACGGCCGCTTTCACGAAAGAACCGCGACCGTGGAAAAAGCTGACCTTGTTCTTCTTGAACAGGTAAAGGATACCGTCATTGTTCTGCTTGACCACGCTATCCTTGCGTGCCACCATTTTGGCGACATCCATGCTCAGGCCCTTGACCGCAATGCCGTGGTCGGCGAAGTGGTGGCTGGCCTGCTCAAAGTGCTCACTCGATTGCAACAAGGCCTTGGACGGGATGCAGCCGACATTGGTGCAGGTGCCACCCGGTGCCGGGCCACCGGCGCTGTTCTTCCACTCATCAATACAGGCCACGCTCTTGCCCAACTGGGCGGCGCGAATGGCAGCAATGTAGCCACCTGGGCCGCCGCCGATCACGATCACATCAAATTGTTTGCTCATAAAAATTCCGCTTTAAAAATGCACCAGAGACCGGACTGCCCTACCCGGCTCAGCTTCACCGGACAACGCCTGGGTGGCCAAAAAAAATCAGTTGCTACAAACACAGTAGCTGTCCGCGCTTACAGGATAAGGGCTAGCAGCCAATTTCTTATAAATCAGATGTCAAACAAGAGACGCGCCGGGTCCTCCAGCGCCTCCTTCATCGCCACCAGGCCCAACACCGCTTCACGGCCATCAATGATGCGGTGGTCGTAACTCATGGCAAAGTAATTCATCGGGCGCACCACCACCTGCCCGTTTTCAACCATGGCACGGTCTTTGGTTGCGTGCACGCCCAAAATCGCGCTCTGCGGCGGATTGATGATGGGTGTGGACATCATCGAGCCAAAGGTTCCACCATTGCTGATGGAGAAGGTGCCACCGGTCATTTCATCCATGCCCAGCTTGCCGTCCTTGGCTTTTTGCCCAAATTCGGCAATCTTTTTCTCGATGTCGGCAAAACTCATCTGGTCGGCGTTGCGCAAAATTGGCACCACCAGGCCACGCGGTGAACCCACCGCGATACCGATGTCAAAGTAGCCGTGGTAAACAATGTCGTTGCCGTCCACCGAAGCGTTCAGCACCGGGAATTTTTTGAGGGCGTGCACTGCCGCCTTGACAAAAAAGCTCATGAAACCCAGCTTGACACCGTGTTCCTTCTCAAAACGGTCCTGCATGCGCTTGCGCATGTCCATCACCGGTGCCATATTGATCTCGTTGAACGTGGTCAGAATGGCGTTGGTGGATTGCGACTGGATCAGGCGCTCAGCCACCCGGGCGCGCAGTCTGCTCATCGGCACACGCTGTTCGGGGCGCCCACTCAAGGACTCGGCCAAACTGCTGCCCGGCGCTGCCACTTGTGGCAACAATGGGGCTGCAGCCTTTGCTGGTAAAGCGGGAGGTGCTACTACCTTGGGAGCAACCAAAGCGGCCAGAACGTCACCTTTGGTGACCCGGCCGTCTTTGCCAGAGCCCGCCACCGAGCCGGTAGCCAGCTGGTTGTCGGCCATCAGCTTGGCAGCGGCCGGCATGGCCACACCGGCCATGGCGCCACCAACCGCAGCAGGTGCTGCGGCAGCTTTGGGGGCAGCGGCCGCGGCCATGGCGGCAACCACCGGGGCCACCGGGGCAAGCGCACCGGCCTTGGCTTGGGTGTCAATGCGGGCGATCAATTGCTCGGCCGCCACCGTGCTGCCATCCGCTTGCACAATCTCAACAATCACCCCGGCAGATGGTGCCGGAACTTCCATGACCACCTTGTCAGTTTCAACTTCGATCAGGATTTCATCCACTGCGACCGCGTCGCCCACTTTCTTCTTCCACTGCAGCAAGGTGGCTTCGGCCACGGATTCAGAGAGCTGGGGAACTTTGACTTCTACGAGTGCCATATCAATGCTTTCAAAAATATATTCTTGAGGGGTCGGGACAGATCTTGCAAACGGCCCGGACCGGGCTAACAGGTTGGGTAAGGCCCTTTATTTGGTTAGAACAAAACCTTTGAGCTTGCCAAACGCACCCTCGACCAAGGCCTTTTGCTGCTCTTGATGGAGATGCGCATAACCTGCGGCCGGCGACGCTGAGGCGGCACGGCCGGAATACCCCAGTTTTTGCCCTTCAAGCATGTTTTCATGAATGTAATGCTGCACAAAGAACCAGGCACCCTGATTTTGCGGTTCGTCCTGTGTCCACACCACGTCGTTGGCATTTGGATACTTCTTCAGTTCTGCCGCAAACGCCTTGTGCGGGAACGGGTACAACTGCTCCACCCGGAAAATCGCAACGTCTTCCAGGCCCCTTTCCTCACGCTTTTTCGACAAGTCATAAAACACTTTGCCAGAACAAACCACCACACGCTTCACCTTGTCGTTCTTCAGAATCTTGTGATCCGGGATGATGGTTTGGAATGCACCGTTGGTGAACTCTGAAAGCGGAGACGCTGCGTCCTTGTGACGCAGCAAAGACTTGGGCGTGAAAATAATGAGCGGTTTGCGCAGGCTGCGCACCATCTGACGGCGCAGCACGTGGAAGATCTGACTGGCCGTGGTGGGCTGCACGAGCTGCATGTTGGTGTCGGCGGCCAACTGCATGAAACGCTCGACCCGCGCTGACGAGTGTTCAGGCCCCTGCCCTTCGTAGCCATGTGGCAGCATCAGGGTAATACCATTGACACGACCCCACTTGACTTCACCCGACGCGATGAATTGGTCAATCACCACCTGCGCACCGTTGGCAAAATCGCCAAACTGGGCTTCCCAGATCACCAGCGTGTTGGGATCGTTCGACGCATAGCCGTATTCAAAACCGAGCACCGCTTCTTCGGACAGGATGGAATCGATGACCACGAATGGTGCCTGATTTTCAGCCGCGTTTTGGAGCGGAATATAGGTGCCGATATCCCACTTTTCACGATTCTGGTCATGAATCACCGCGTGCCGGTGGGTAAAGGTGCCGCGACCGCAGTCTTCGCCGGACAGGCGCACCGGGTAACCACTGGCCACCAGCGAGGCAAAAGCCATGTGCTCACCCATACCCCAATCCACCGGAACATCGCCACGACCCATGGCTGCCCGGTCGTCATAAACTCTTTTCACCAGGGGGTGAGGCGTGACGCTGCCGGGCAAGGTGGTGATCTTCTCAGCCAGACGCTTCCACTCGGCCATCGGGATGGCGGTGTCGCCGGCATCGGTCCACTTCTTGCCCAAAAATGGGGCCCAGTCAACCGCGAATTTGCTCTTGAAGTTGGTCAGCACCGGGTCAATCGAGTGAATGCCGGCATCCATGGCGGTCCGGTAGGCCTTGAACATATCGTCGCCCAGGGTCTCGCCCAGGCCTTGTGCCGCAAGTTTTTCGGCGTAGAGCTTGCGTGTTCCGGGATGGGTGGCAATTTTTTTGTACATCAGCGGCTGGGTCAGCGCCGGGGTGTCTTGCTCGTTGTGGCCGAGCTTGCGAAAACAAATGATGTCCAGCACCACGTCCTTGCGGAACTCCATCCGGTAGTCCAGCGCCCACTGCATGGCCAGCACGACGGACTCAGGGTCGTCGCCGTTCACATGCATCACCGGCGCTTCGACACCCTTGACGATGTCGGTGCAATACAGGGTGGAACGGTAGTCGCGTGGATCCGAGGTGGTGAAACCAATCTGGTTGTTGATGATGATATGCACTGTGCCAGCCGTGGTGTAGCCACGGGTTTGCGCCAGCGCCAGGGTTTCCTGGTTGACACCCTGACCGGCAAAGGCGGCATCACCATGCACCAGCACCGGCAATACCTGGCGACCGGTCGGGTCAGCGCGGCGGTCCATGCGGGCGCGCACCGAGCCTACGACGACCGGGTTGACAATTTCGAGGTGGGATGGGTTAAAAGCCAGGCTTAAATGGACCGGGCCGCCAGGGGTTGTCACATCCGAGCTAAAGCCCTGGTGGTATTTCACATCGCCGGCGGGTAGGTCCTCGGGGGCGGTATGGTCAAACTCGGCAAACAGGTCGGCGGGCATCTTGCCCAGGGTGTTGACCAGCACATTCAGGCGGCCCCGGTGCGCCATACCAATCACGATCTCCTGCACACCCAGACTGCCGGCCTGCTGGATCAGTTGGTCCATGGCGGCAATGAAGCTCTCGCCGCCTTCAAGTGAAAAACGTTTTTGGCCAACATACTTGGTATGCAGAAAGCGCTCCAGGCCTTCGGCTGCGGTCAGGCGACCCAGAATATGCTTTTTTTTGTCGCCATCAAAGCTGGGCTTGCTGCGAACGCTTTCGAGCTTTTGCTGCCACCAGCGCTTTTGCGCCTGGTCAGTCATGTAGTTGCACTCGGCACCGATGCTGCCACAGTAGGTTTCACGCAGTGCGTTGAGCAACTCGCGCAGGGGCATGCTGTTTTTGCCGAAAAAGGTGTTACTGGTGTCGAACACGGTTTCCTGGTCGGCATCGGTGAAACCGTAAAAAGCCGGATCCAGATCCGGGATGACCGGACGTTCGGTGCGCTTCAAGGGGTCCAGATCAGCCCAACTGGCACCGACGTTGCGATAGGCTGAAATCAACTGCTGGGCGGCAGTGCGCTTGCGGCCCATTTCGGCATCGACGCTGGCCACCACAACTTTGGTGCCGCCTGCCTTGGCACGCTGTGCAAA
This sequence comes from Rhodoferax sp., assembly GCA_020048795.1. Lineage (GTDB taxonomy): Bacteria > Pseudomonadota > Gammaproteobacteria > Burkholderiales > Burkholderiaceae_C > Rhodoferax. The sequence continues at coordinate 1,519 of JAIFMA010000036.1, read as the reverse complement.
AGCGTCAATGACCGGCTGGTGCGGCACATCTTTGGCATTGCTGCCGTCTGTCGCCGGGACATTTTGCAAGGCATCAAAATACCCGCGCCAGGTGTCTGGCACGCTGCCTGGGTTGGCCAGGTAGTTTTCGTACATCTCTTCGACATACGGGGCATTCCCGCCAAAAAGGTAGGTGTTTGCCTGATAGGCCTGATAAACCGTGTTGGTCTCACTCATGTTTCGCTGACTTTCATTTCCCTTGGGGAAACTTCTGCTGGTTAAAGCTGATGGTTGATTAACCTCCCGCGTCACGGCTTGACCGTTTGGCGGATGCGACAGTGGCGTTGGAAGGGGCCTGATTCACGGCAGAATTGTGCCATTCAAAAACGGCACAATTCTTACATGGGACAAGTGTGCAGAAGTGCTTATCCGGCAGTCACCAGATCCTTGATCTGCTGCAGCGCTGCGGGGTCATCCATGGTGGTCAGGTCGCCCGGATCGCGCCCTTCGCAAATGGCTTGCAAGGCGCGGCGCAGCAATTTGCCGCTGCGGGTTTTCGGCAGCATGGTGACAAAACGCACCCGGGCTGGCCGTGCCACGGCACCGAGGTCTTTATCAACCATCTTCATGATCTCGGCTTCGAGCTTGGCGGCACTGGCACCATCGGTGACCAGGCTGGCATCCTTGACCACGGCAAACGCCATGGCGACCTGGCCTTTAAGCTGGTCGGCCACGCCGACCACAGCGACTTCAGAGACGTTCGGGTGTGCCGAGATGCTTTCCTCGATCTCACGCGTGCCCAGGCGGTGGCCCGCAACATTGATCACGTCATCGGTGCGGCCCAAAATAAAGTAGTAACCGTCGGCATCGCGAATGCCCCAGTCAAAGGTGCTGTAGACCATCTTGCCGGGCACCGTCTTCCAGTAGGTGCTGACAAAACGGTCGTCACCGCGCCACACGGTTTGCATGCAGCCCGGAGGCAGCGGGCCTTCCACCACCACCACGCCTTTTTGATTCGGGCCAATCAGTTCGGCACCGGTCTGGTCATCCAGCAGCTTGACATCGTAGCCATAGACGGCCTTGCCGGGCGAGCCAAACTTGCTCTTGGCCTGTTCAACCCCATTGCACAGCGACAAGATCGGCCAGCCGGTCTCGGTTTGCCAGTAGTTGTCGATGATCGGCTTGCCCAGACCGTCACTGATCCACTGGGCGGTCGGCTCATCAAGGGGTTCACCCGCCAGAAACAGCGCACGCAGGCTCGACAAGTCGTACTTTTTCAGCAGCGCCGGGTCTTGCTTTTTGAGCACACGCACCGCCGTGGGTGCGCTGAACATCACCGTGACCTTGTACTTTTCGACCAGGCTCCACCAGATGCCGCCGTCCGGGCGGGTTGGCAGGCCTTCGTACAAAATGGTCGCCATGCCGGCAATCAGCGGGCCATAGATGATGTAGCTGTGGCCGACCACCCAGCCGATGTCGCTGGTCGAGAAATAGGTTTCACCGGCATTGCCGGCATAGATGTGTTTCATGCTGGCAGCCA
>JAIFMA010000129.1 GCA_020048795.1 Rhodoferax sp. | reverse complement strand
GCGTTTGACTGGGTGGATGTGGTGTCGGCACTCAAGGCCGACCCCAAAGCGACATCCGAGCTGGCGCAGAGCATCAGCAGCTACTCGAAGTCTTCACCGGGCTACTTTGCCGACGTGCAGAAAAAGGTTAAAAACTTTGTCGAGCAGGGCCAGTTGGGTATTTTTTCCAATGCCTACTGGGGCCACCCGGCCTACAAACTGCCGCCTGAGGCCAACCTGATGGCAGTCGCCCATTACCTCGAAGCCCTGAGCTGGCAGCGCGATGTGGTCAAGTTACACGCCATCTTTGGTGGCAAAAACCCGCACCCGAACTTTGTCGTGGGGGGTGTTCCATCGGCCATCTCGGTGCAGACCGCTGCGGGACCGCAGATGGGTGGCGGTGGCCAGGCGGCTACAGCCGTCAACATGGTAGGGCTGCAACTGGTGCAAAACGTCATCAAACAAATGCAGGAGTTTGTGGACCAGGTGTATGTGCCCGATCTGCTGGCCATTGCCTCGTTTTACAAGGACTGGGGCGGTATTGGCAACACCGGTGGCAATTTCATGTCTTTTGGTGACTTGCCGGGCAAGTCAATCTGGGACACCAGTTCGTTCCTGATTCCACGCGGTGTGATCCTGGGCGGTGATGTGTCGAAGATTCACCCGATCGATTTTGACCAGGGTGACGAGATTCAGGAATTTGTGAGCCACTCCTGGTACAAATATGGTGCCGGTGACGCGAAGGGCCTGCACCCGTTCCAGGGTGAGACCGAGCTGAACTACACCGGCCCCAAACCACCCTATGAGCAGCTTGACGTTGCACAAAAATACTCGTGGATCAAGTCGCCCCGCTGGAAAGGCAAGGCCATGGAGGTTGGCCCGCTGGCGCGTGTGTTGCTGATGTACGCCAATGGTCACCCACAAACCAAACAGTTGGTCGATGGTACCTTGAAGAAACTCGATGTACCGGTAACCGCCTTGTTCTCGACGCTGGGGCGCACCGCTGCGCGGGGGCTTGAGTCCAAGGTGCTGGCCGACTCGATGCAGGGCTGGTATGACGCGCTGATCGCCAACATCAAGGCCGGTGACGTACGCACTTTCAATGACCAGTACTGGAATCCATCCACCTGGCCCAGCCACATGCAAGGCGTGGGTCTGATGGAGGCACCGCGCGGTGGTCTGTCGCACTGGATCGTGGTGGACGATGCCAAAATCAGTAACTACCAGGCGGTGGTGCCCAGCACCTGGAACGCCGGCCCGCGCGATGCGTCCGGGCAGCCCGGCCCCTATGAGGCCGCCTTGCAGCACAACCATGTGCTTCACGATGTCAAGCAGCCGCTGGAAATCTTGCGCACGGTGCACAGCTTTGACCCCTGCATTGCCTGTGCCATTCACGTCACCGACCCGCAAGGGGAAGAACTGGTGCAAGTCAAGGTCAACTGAGTGGTCTGAAAGGGCCGTGTCATTCAGTGAGTGAAGTTGCTGATTTTCATCGGCATTAATCCCTACTGGACAGCGCCAAGTTTTCCCCGTCATTCAGTCGGTTTTTTTGGCCGGCCGAAGTATTGACAGTTCCATCGCCAAGTCGATCCATTTCTCCATCAACAGCTTCATGCGCTCGTAGTTTTTGAGCTGCTTGCGCACTGTTGCCAAATCCTCGTTCTTGACGAACTTGGCACTGCTCTTGCCCTTACGGGTGTAACTGACCTGGTAGTAGGGCCCGTGCTTGACGGGTGGGTTAGTTTTGCAGCGGAACCCCGGGGAGCCACAAACGTTGTACTGGGTCGACAGACTGCCTGGATGCAAGTCACCCAGAGCTGCCAGGTCACGCTTGCCATTCTCAATCTGACGCTGCAGCGTTGCTTCGCGGCGGGTGTCAACGGCACAAATCCCGGTGGTTTTGATATTGAAAGTATAGCAGTTTATAGCCGATACCATTATTATGCTATCGGCATGCAATCAGCTCTCTTGACGCTTGGTGCAGGCCCAGGAGATGCCCCCATGTTGCTATGGACTCAATGGCTGCAAGCGGTACGCTTTCTGCGACCAGCTTGCAAGCGCTCACTCACTTTTGTGTGGATGGGTCTGACCCGACTTTGACACTGTCAGGTACCATGCCGCCAGGTATCCACGGCCACTACTTCGTAGCTGTCTGCGGCAGGCTCTGGGGAACAACCGGACAACATCATCGGGCTGGCAATCACCCACGGTGAGGATGCCAATAGTTGCCTGCGGCAGATCATGTGGTCGCCCTTCTTTGCGGCCACATCGCGATGTGGTGGACGAAAAAAGGCATCATGGAATTGTTTGGTCGTCAAGGTAATCATCAGGCGCGCCCGGGATTCAGTTGCTTCGCAAACCACACTTGGGCTCGGGACTTGGCACGACGTTGCACACATCGAAGGCTTCCACCTTGATCGCCCCCCGCGTTGTTCTGAAGGGTCCGATGCATGCGGCACTTTCATCGTAGAGCCGCCACCAAGTCGTGCAGTCTGTGGCCTCGGTGACCAGTTCAGCGGGTCGCTTGATTACGACCTGAGGTGCAGTGACAACGACATGCGGCGAAATCAAAGGTGATGATGCCGCTAGTTTGGCGGCTTCGAGGTGTGCCCTGACGATTCCTTCGCGCGCGGCTTGTGCGTGCTCAGCAGCCCTTTGCTGCTCTGAGGAAAGTTCGTACTGCAGTGAGTCGGTACACCTGGCAACTGCCTTGTATTCCTCCGGGACAACGCTGGCATACTGGGTGCGACCAACGTCGTCCAGCCAGACGCATATGGGCGTCGCATTTGCCGGGGGCAATGCCAGTAGTATCGTGGTCACCATCGCCCACGGTACCGTCGTGAAGCGCGTACCCAACGAACTTATTACAAGGATCGCGGCTGCGGCATGAGGAAGTCGATGATGTGGGCGCATGGGCGTGACATTCGAGCGTTTGGTCACTGGCAGTGACCCGAGGCACATCCTCGCTTGTTCGCACAGGCTTGTCCGTGCGATGCCGAACATTCGCCCCGACCGCCGGGAGCCGATCGACTCAGTGATTCAGATGCGATTCAGGCCTCGCGCAGGCAGTCCACAATTTTCATTTGTGCCGCCCGCCAGGCGGGAATGAAGCCGCCGATAAAACCCATCAGCAGCGCAAAAACCAGGGTTTGCAGAGCATTGGTGGGGGTGAGTTTGAACTGAAACGCCATCTCGCTGAAGGTCTGGAAGTTGGTGGTGGAAATATCCACGCTTTGCATCAAAGAGGCCGCGGCCAGCCCGACCACGCCACCCACCAAAGACAGCAGCAAGGACTCCAGCAAAAACGCCAGCAGCACCGCACTGCGCCGAAAGCCCAACGCGCGCAGGGTGCCGATTTCGTCGACGCGCTGGGCCAGGGTCCTGGTGCCACGCACAGTGACATTGCTGGGTTTGCCGTTGCTGCGTTTGGGCAGGTTGTTGAGCACCACCGGCTCCATGCTGATCAGGCGCTGACTTGCGCCATTGGTAGCAATGCCGGGCAGGCTGACCACAATGCTGGCTTGCTGGCGGCTGATGGCGCTGTTGATCTCGGCACCCGCACCCTTGCGCAGCAGCAGCACGTTGTCTGATCGCCTCTCAATCACCCACAGCGCCGACATCGGGCAAATACTCAATCACATCGGGGTGGACTCACAGCCCACGCATATCGCCCGGGAGCGCGGGCCGTCGTTGTGGGATGACAGATCGTGAGGGTGTTGCGGTCGAGCCGGACTGGGATCTGGCAGCGCAACCCGCTCCAGACTACGAGGTCGATCAGCGTATCAATTGGTGAGTGGGCAAAACGGCGACAGCCCTGCTGCGGGGTGGTGCCGCGCCCGGTTCACGCTGCACACCGCAAATCACCTTCCTGAACACAACGCGTGGTGGTGAATTTGGCACGCCGGGCGGCTCATCGAGGGTTTGACCCGGAATGAGGGCGCTTCCAGGGCGTGATACTTGGGCTCATGCGGTTGGATTTCCTATCCGTGGGGACCTTTTGTCATCATCGGGAATTGGCGCTAAGGTCGCTTGAACACTTATGGCGTGGCAACCGCTGCCGGGTGTCCCCCGCCCAGATCCGTCCGCACCCGATTCGAGTGCGGTTAGCGCATCTCAAACAACTCCTGGTGAAACTGGTCTTGCGACAGCCCCATGGTGGCAAAGTCATCTTTCAGCGATTGACCGAATTGCGACGGACCACAAAACCATAGATCGGCATCGCGCCAGTCTGGCACCTGTGCCGCGATACGTGCCGCGTTGAGCTGACCGTCACGCGCATCCACCAGCACCGTCAGGCCAATATTTGCCGCTTTGGCATCCCTCTCGAGCAGACTGATGGCATTTGCGTCGAAATCGCGGGTGCTGTGAAACAAGTGGACACTTCTGCCATCGGGCAACTTGGCCAGAGTTTTCATGCGGGCGATGAAGGGCGTGATGCCAATGCCAGCGCCAACCCAGATCTGGCGCGTTTTTTCGCCTTCAAAATTGAAGCGGCCGTAAGGCCCTTCGACCTTGACCACATCCTTGAGCCGCAAGCGCTGCGCCAGGGTGCTGGTGTAGTCCCCAAGGGCTTTGATGATGAAGGTCAAGCGACCGTCATTGGCCCAGGCTGATGAGATGGTGTAAGGGTGTGCACCCTCGTCCGCGTGCAACGTGACAAATGCAAACTGCCCCGCCTCGTGACCCGCCCAGCGACCCTGGAATGCAATGTCAAGCTCGATTACCTGCAAGGCATCATGGCGACGAATGCCCACCACCTCGCCCACCAGTTGCCGCCGTCTTGCCACCCGACCCAACAGCACCATCACTGCTGCCATACTGCCAGCTCCCATCAGGACCAGCATGACCGGCCCCAACAGGCTGCTCCAGTCGTCAAATTTCAGCAAGATTACCGAATGCCACACCAGCGCCAAGTAGGCCACCGCTAGCAGGTGGTGGGTTTTGAAAAAGTACTGGTACGGAAAGCGCTTGATCAAGGCCAGCAGCATCAGCGCCGCCGCTGCATAAAACGCCCATTCACCAATGCTTTCGGCCAGGCCACGGCCGCTGGCAAAGAATTGCCGAATCGGGTCATCGGGCACTGGTGATCGCGGGCCACGTGCTGCGCGCGCCATCCAGCCCAGACCGACCAGCCATTTGGGCGATTCAGAAAGCAGCCAGTGGCTGACCGAAATCAGCAATGCGGATATGCCCAGCCATTTGTGCAGCCGATACATTTTGTCGAGCCCACCCAGGTAAGGCTCAAACAGCACCGGCCGCACCGCCAGCACCATCGCCACACTCATGACACCGATGGCCAACACGCCGCTGTATTGCATCAGCACGTTGCGCCAGTCAAAAAAATTGTTCAAGCTGGCCATCGCCGGGGTATCGGTAAACCACCACAGCGCTGTCAGGATGACCAGGAAAGCCCAGAGCGAAGTTTTGATTGGTTTCATTATTGATTCGTTTTTTGTTGGTCTGACAATCCTATCCAAGCAAGGTAAAGGTTTGGTTTCTGGCTGGTTTTGGTTCTACGAAGTACCATATTGGCAGCCTTCAGGCACACTGGCCCAATGCCCTGGCTTCTGTGAAAAATCGACCTCTAGCCCTTACGTGATAAGCGCTAATAGCTATCAAAATAACATCTAATTGCAATTCAATCGCAACACCGTCAAACCCTCAAGTCAGGCGCGCGAGGCTGGCAATGCGGGCTGCAGCGCACGCTGGAATGCTGCCACCGCCGACACCGATGATTCAGATCAAAGGGTCAGGACACTGCCCCAAGGCTCCCGGTTGCGGTGACCCATGGCGCGAGCGACAACCCAGCCATTGACCAGTTGCCGCAACCTTCATCTATTGGCGACGCATCAGGGTTCAGATTCGCCCCATGACCAGCAAAACCAAGATGATGAGCACCACCAACCCAAGCCCTCCACTAGGTCCGTAACCCCAGCTTCGGCTGTGTGGCCAGCTTGGAATCGCACCGATCAGCAACAGGATCAGCACGATCAACAGAATCATGCTCAGGGTCATGATGCGCTCTTCTTGATCAGTTTGATGGGGGCTGCGCCTTTGACAGAACGGCCCGAATCGGCCGTTGCATCCGCCTCTGGCGCTGCTGGCAGTTGCAGCAAGATGTCGGCCAGGTCATCTGCGTGCTCTTCTTCGGTGGCCAGGATGGCTTCGAGCATGCGCCTGGTGGTTGGGTCCTGGTCACGCAAATAGATGATGAAATGGCGGTAACTGTCAATGGCGATGCGCTCAGCGATCAGGTTTTCGGTGATCATGTCGCCCAGGCTGCTGCCTTCTGTGTAATCGGTGTGGCTGCGAGTCAGCAGTGTTGCAGGCGAAAAATCCGGCTCGCCGCCGAGCTGCACGATGCGCGCGGCAAGCAGGTCAGCGTGGCCTTGTTCTTCGTTGGAGTGAACCAGAAATTCGTTGGCAACCGCCCGCGCCTGAATGCCGCGCGCCATGAAATGGTGGCACCTATAACGCAGCGCACAGACGATCTCAGTGGCCAACGCTTCATTGAGCATTTTCAGCACAACGGGCCGGTCCGCCGTATAACTGGCAGTAACGGCACCTTGTTCGACGTTTTTGCGAGCCTGCTGGCGCACGGAGTCAATGTTAATGGTGGGGGCGGGGTATGTCATGGCTGCCTTTGGACGTTGAATAAGTAGGAAACCAATGATGCGGCATCAATCTGCTGGGGTCTGTTCGATGGCGAACCAAGGGGCAACAGAAATATGTGCCAACATGGTTTTCAAAACTAGTTTCATGGTCGGTCTGATGCTGGCCTGGATCGCACCTGGTGCAGCACGAAGTCCAGCTGCCCCCGACCCTCCGGTCGCCAGTGTGGCATCGGTTGCACTTTGCATCCTTTCTGAGCTGCCTGTGCGGCAGTGAACCGGTGCTGTTGTCTGGGAGGGGTGACAGCAGCACCCGCATACCCAGCAGACCCGCCCAATGCACCAAGCGGGTGAGCGCCGGAAGGTCAGCAATGTCGAAATCATCGGGTTCGTCCAGCACCAGATCGCCGCTCATCAGGCGCAGCATAGGGGCAATCTGGCGGCCACCGCGTTGGTTTTCTGTGGCGGTCGATGGTGCACACCAGCAGCGGTGCAACCAACAGGGCTCGCGTGGCAGGGTCGTGCATGATCCGCTGTAGCAAGGGGTGGTCATCCGCATACGAGAATGACAGCACATAACGGCCATCGTCCTCGAATGAACTCTCCTGCATCGGATGCCAGGTTTCCCCTGCCACCCGGCGCGCCCGCTTTGGTGTGAACTTCAGCTTGACCCAGCCCTGGGCAGCGCCGTTGAAGATGCCGTAGCTGCTGCCAAGGGCCTGGTCTATGGTTTTGGTTGATACCACTTTGGCATCTGCATCCATCACTTCAAGTTTGGTGATGGCATCGATGCTGAAGTTGCGCACGTCATCGCGCAGGTGACACCAGGCATCCAGATAACCAGGTGTGAATGCCCATGGCTACTGTTTCACCAACTCGACGCGCCGATTTTTGGCCCGCCCAGCTTCGCCATCGTTGGATGCAACAGGCGCTACTGGGCCGACACCATGAGGGATCAACCGTGCCGCAGCAACCCCATGCCGGACCGAGAGTGCCTGCACGACCGCTTCAGCGCGAGCTTTCGAGAGTTTCAGGTTCAGCTCGAGGCTTGCCACGTTATCGGTGTGACCGACGACATGCAATTTGAGCGCGGGTTGTGCCTTGAGCATCTTGGCAATTTCTGCCAGCGTCGGCTCTGAATCGGGTTTGATGTCGGCTTTGCCGGTATCAAAGTGAATGCCATACACCGCGATCCGGCCTTCTGCCTTCAGTCCCGCCCCAAGGGCCGCAGCGTCGGCCACGATTTCCTGCTTCAGCGTGCCTTTTTCAATCATCCGAACCAGATACTCTTCGGCGATGCTCATGCTCACGTTGATCCATATCTCGGCACCGTCTCTGGCAACCTTGAGATAGAGTTGCCCATCCTCGGAGTTGTCGGTCACAACACCGCCAATCTTCTTGATGGCATTTTCGATGTTGCGGAAAACCTGAAGCCCGCTGGGCGTTTTTGCTTCCGGGTTTTTGTAATACATGATCTCGGTGTAACGCCCTTCAACAACGATCTCTTTTTTGGCATCGATGAACTTGTAGGCGCCAAAATCATTCTGCGTGCACCGCTGAATGCGAAAGCCCGGGAAGCGGCTTAGCAGCGCCGAATCTTTGCAGCCCTGGGCATCGGGTTCTTGCGCAAAAACAGAGACTGCAATGAACAACCAGACGATGGGAAGGAATAACCAACGGTGAGTCATGGGAAGCTCCTCAAGAAAATGGCAACGTGACACCAGATAACCAGACCAACACTTTCATTCCATTTCCAAATCATTTGCGTCTAGCCGCCAAGCCGCAGACGACGAAGCAACGACACGGATGATTTAGAAATCGAATCGGTGGCAAAGCAGCAAGTGTAGGGTGGTCAAGCTTATGAGTCCAGGTGTCTCTCCAGAAGGCGCTCCGATAGAAAAAGCCCCTGGGCTGGAAACTTGCCAATACGGCTTTGAGAGCCGTTCTGATCCGCGTCACCATCTGCCTGAATGCAGTGCCCCAAGTTGTCATGCCAACACCAATTTTCTCCAAAATATGCGCCGGATGGTACGGGCGCGCCTGATCTTGGTAAGCTTGCCCCGACGACAGGCCAACACGAATGAAAGAACCGAATGAGCCACAAACACTACGTATTGCTGTGCACGATTTTTCAGGACCCACCTCCCGCCAGCATTCATTGGCGAGAGATTGAGTCGCTTCTAACCCATGTCGGTGCCACCGTCGAGCCGTCGCACGGTGCGCGCTATAAGGTTTCACTTAACCGAGCCAGCGAATTTCTCCACCATCCACACCACAACAGTGACTGCTCCCGTGACCTGATCAAACAGGTACGTGAGTTTCTGGCGCATGCCGGCGTCAGCCCATCTGCGTACGAAGCCAAAAAAAATACCTAACCAGACCAGCCCTTGCGGATACCGGGCGAAATTTTCGTTGGAGCCCAGCAATTTTCTTTGGGGCAGACCAGGGTGAGGGTCATTTTTGATTCCCACAAAAGTCAAACGTAGGCATCGAAAACACCAAACATTGCCACACAGGCTGCTTCAAGCCTGATTGAAAACTTTGAAGCCAAATTGGCTTGCAGCGCGCGTATTGATTGCGTAAAAAGCTATTTAATTAGTAGTACCCAAAATCCCGGGATGTGCCGGTGTGGTTTTGCCAAGCGTCGATTCAGGGCCGACCATGCCATCCCCGGATCACACCGTCGACACTGATCTGCACACCGGTGGTTGTCATGACCGGCATTGGACGCAGCCTCCAGTTCGCCGGGAAAACTGTTCAAAATCTGCCCGGGCAATCGGTCGGCGGAAAAGATGGTCCTAGTAGGTAGGATAGCCCAAGTGCGCCAGGAAGTCCTTTTGCGCATCGATCTCGACACCTTCGGCGATGACTGACAGGCCCATGCTCCTTGCCAGGGCCACCACCCTTCTGAACACAACGCCTGGTGGTGAATTTGGCACACCGGGTGTCTTATCGAGGGTTTCACATGGCTTGAGGGTGATTCCAGGGTGCGATACTTGGGCTCACGTGGTTGAATTTCCTATCCGCTTTTCGGAGGTGGTGCCATGCTATGTCGGATACGAACGTTTGCAGCAGCCTGGCTCGCTGCGGTTGCGATGCTGGTCAGCAGCGCGGTGGCGCAGAACGATACGCTGCACGGCAATGCCGGCGAATCCCAGGCTATTTCGGAGATGAAGGCGCGGCTTCGTTCGGCCCTGAACAGCGGCAATGCTGCAGCATGCCAGCGCGAAGGCGAAAACCTGGCGCGCTACCGTCAATCTGCGGCTGGAATGGCACAGATCGACTCCGACCTGATCGCCATTCAGGCACGCCTGCAACTGATCAAGAGTGTGTACGACTATTTCCGGCAGATCCAGGAGATGAGTGCGCGCAAGGCGGTAAAGGAAGCCTACGCACTGATCAAGAGTGTGCAGGACAAACTGGTCAATGACGCAAAGCTCAATCTGGCAGCCGCACTGGTGCCGATCCCCGGCGGTCAGGTCGGCCAGATCCTGGCGGAGTTTGCCTTGGGTGCCGAGGACTTTGTCGGCAGCTATTACGATGCCCGTGGCATTGTCAACCAGGGCAATACCTTGCGCGCTCTGGACAAGATGTCACGCGCCGCTTTTGAGCAAATGCAGTTGCTGCTACCTGCCATCAGGGACGCTGAGGGTTTACGCACACGGCTGTTACAGTGTTCACAACGGTTTCAGGCTGGCATCGCCGTGGCGCAAAGCGGCAGCTCCAGCACCTCCCCCCCCGCTGCCGGTGGCAGTTTCACGGCCGAAAAAGGCGATGCCAGCGCTTGGTCACATATCCGCGTGAGCTTTGGCAACCTGACCAGTTTCAAAACCGAGGACAGCGCTGGCTGGCGCAACAATGGCACCTCGTTCAAGGGTACTGCCGGGGCCAATGACCGGGTGTCCATCAAGATCGATGTCACGGGCAAGACCGGCGTGTCTTACTTTGATTACAACACCAACGTACTGGTGAAGTCCTCGGATGGTCGCACCCTGGTGGCCGAGAAAGCGACCATTGCCAAGGACGGCGGCAACCTTTCCTACTCGGCCAATTGGGGACCAGCCGGCAATGGCGGAGAAGTCACGGTGTCGGTATCGATCCAGGGCGGCAACCCGGAATCTTTCACCTATTTTGTATCCGGCACGGTCCGTGTATCGCCAGCACCCACACCTGCGGTGGCCGTGAAACCACCCCCACCCAGCGCCCCTGCAGCGCAACCATTGCCAGCGCCTCCGGTGGCACCAACGCCCCAGGTGCCCTTCAACATCGCAGGGCCCTGGACTATCAATGGCAGACAAGTCATGGTCGAACAGAATGGCAACCAGCTGGTATTCACCAACGAATTCGGCCAACGCTCGCGTGGCCATTTCACGCGCAGCCATGTGGTGGTCGCCAGCGACTGGGAGGGAGGCTTGGAGGGTAGCATCGGGGTCGCGGTGGACGGTAACTTCTTTGGCCCCACGGAAGCGCGCGACCGCTGGGGCGCAGCACCCAACCAGATCCGATGGAAGAACGGCACGCGCTGGAGTCGCCCAGGTCGCTGAGGAGCCTGGGGGGCAGAGGGTTCTGTGCCGGTAAATGGAGGAGCCTGCGCAGCGGGCGGAAACACGGAGCAGGGCCCTCTACGCCCCACGTGCCTTAGCGACCTGAAGTTAGTGGTGGCCCTCGAAGGAGATGTGCGAGTCAATGTGGACCTTGACCGTCTTGAACACCGCCAGCTCCCAGATTGGCATGGGCAAGGCGCGTAGAGCAGGTGCGTCAATCTGGGCAAAGACACTGGCACGGCAGCCTGGCAGCTTCTGAAATGGCTTGTTGTTGAGTTGTGCCAGCAGCGGGGTGATGGTCTCATTGACCGCATCGATGCTGTCGAACTTGTAATGGCGCAAGCGCATCAAAATCCAGCGCTCCACCCCCTGCACGGCAGACTCCGCCTTGGCGTTGTCCTGCGGGTGGCGTGGCCGGGAGGGTGGCACAGCTTGAACTGATGCCCTTTCAAGCAAGAGAGGCGCTCAAAAAAGACTTCAGCGCAGCCGACATGAATGCTTTGTGGCTGCGCGGTGGATTCGTGGGTGCCTACAACGCCGTCAAGCGCTTTACCGCAAAACTACGCTGGCGTGAGACAGAACAGTTTGACCGCCTGGAGTTCGTCCCCGGCGAAGAGATGCAGGTCGATTACGGCGAGGGCGCGCCCACCCACGTGCTGGGCACCACCCGCTACCGTAAACCCCGCCTGTTCGTGGCAACGCTGCGTTACTCGCGGCGCAGCTTTCGCCGCGTGGTCTGGAAGTCCAGCCAGGAGACCTGGGCCCGGCTGCATGAGCAGGCTTGGGCGTACTTCGGCGGATCCTGCCGATATGTGGTGCTGGACAACCTCAAGGAAGGCGTGCTCAAGCCCGACATCCACGAGCCAGAACTCAACCCGGTCTATGCCGCCACGTTCAAGCATTACGGTGTCGTGGGTGACCGGCGCCCGGGTACGTGATCCCAATCGCAAAGGCACGGTCGAGAACGCCATCGGCCACACCCAGGCCACAGCCCTCAAGGGCCGACGCTTTGAGAGCATCCAGGAGCAGAACGACTTTCTGGAGCACTGGGCAGTGACTTGGGCGGCCACCCGTATCCACGGCAGTGAGCGCCGCCAGGTGCAGGCCATGTTTGAAGAAGAGAAACCCCACCTGCAAGCCTTG
>JAIFMA010000142.1 GCA_020048795.1 Rhodoferax sp. | reverse complement strand
TTCAACTCCATCTACATGATGGCTGATTCTGGTGCCCGTGGTTCTGCTGCCCAGATTCGCCAGGTGGCGGGCATGCGGGGTCTGATGGCCAAGCCAGATGGCTCAATCATTGAGACACCCATTACCGCCAACTTCCGCGAAGGACTCAACGTGCTGGAGTACTTCATCTCCACCCACGGTGCCCGAAAAGGCCTGGCCGATACCGCCTTGAAAACAGCCAACTCCGGTTACCTGACACGTCGTCTGGTTGATGTGACGCAAGATCTGGTGGTGACTGAGCAAGACTGCGGTACCCATGGTGGTTATTTGATGAGAGCCATCGTTGAAGGCGGCGAGGTCATCGAGTCGCTGCGCGACCGCATTTTGGGACGCACCGTGGCTGACGATGTTTTGCACCCCGAAAATCAGGCGGTGTTGGCACCTGCCGGGTCGATGCTGGACGAAGACCTGATCGAAGAGCTGGAAATTGCCGGTGTCGATGAGGTGAAAGTGCGCACTGCACTGACCTGCGAAACCCGTTTTGGCATTTGTGCCAAGTGTTATGGCCGTGATTTGGGTCGTGGCGGTCTGGTCAATGGCGGTGAAGCGGTCGGTGTGATCGCGGCCCAGTCGATTGGCGAACCGGGCACCCAGTTGACCATGCGCACCTTCCACATTGGTGGCGCGGCATCACGCGCGGCCATTGCTTCCAGCGTCGAAGCCAAGTCCAACGGCAATATTGGCTTCAATGCCACGATGCGCTATGTGACCAACGGCAAAGGTGAACTGGTGGTGATTTCCCGCTCAGGCGAGATCGTGATCCATGACGAGCATGGCCGCGAGCGTGAACGCCACAAGGTGCCCTACGGCTCTGTTTTGGCCGTCAAGGCAGACCAGACGCTCAAGGCCGGCACGATTCTGGCAAACTGGGATCCACTGACACGTCCCATCATTACAGAATTTGCTGGCAAGGTTCGTTTTGAGAATTTCCAGGAAGGCCTGACGGTTGCCAAACAATTGGATGAGGTGACGGGTCTGTCGACTATGGTGGTGATCGATCCGAAACACCGCGGTTCGGCCAAAGTCATTCGTCCGCAGGTCAAACTGATTGATGCTGCCGGCAACGAGGTCAAGATTCCGGGCACCGACCATTCGGTGACGATTGGTTTCCAGGTTGGTGCATTGGTCCAGGTTCGTGACGGTCAGGACGTGGGCCCGGGTGAAGTGTTGGCGCGTATCCCGATTGAAGGTCAAAAGACGCGTGATATTACCGGTGGTTTGCCACGTGTGGCCGAGTTGTTTGAGGCTCGGACACCCAAGGATGCCGGTATTCTGGCCGAGATGACCGGCACGATCTCTTTTGGCAAGGAGACCAAAGGCAAGATACGCATTCAAATCACCGACCCCGATGGCCTGGTCTGGGAAAAGCTGATCGAAAAAGAAAAGAATGTGCTGGTTCACGAAGGTCAGGTGGTCAACAAGGGTGAGAGTTTGGTCGATGGTCCACCCGATCCGCAGGATATTTTGCGTTTGCTGGGTGCGGAGCAATTGGCAAGGTATATCGTGGACGAGGTTCAGGCGGTGTATCGCTTGCAGGGCGTGAAGATCAATGACAAACACATCGAAGTCATTGTTCGCCAGATGCTGCGGCGGGTGGTGGTTTTGGCCGCGGGGGATTCCACCTATATCAACGGCGAACAGGTCGAACGTTCCGAGATGCTCAATACCAATGATGCGCTGCGGGCGGCAGACAAGATACCCGCCACCTTCACCAACCTGTTGCTGGGCATCACCAAGGCATCGTTGTCCACCGACAGTTTCATCAGTGCAGCATCCTTCCAGGAAACCACCCGGGTGCTGACCGAAGCCGCCATCATGGGCAAGCGCGACGAGTTGCGTGGTCTGAAAGAAAACGTGATTGTCGGTCGCCTGATTCCAGCCGGTACCGGTATGGCCTACCACGAAGCGCGCAACGCCCGAGAAAACATGGACGATGCCGAGCGCCGAGCCATTGCTGAAGCCGAGGCGGCTGAATTGGCCGGCAACAGCGAGGCTGAGGTGGGTGAGGGCACCGCGGCCGAATAATCATTTAGCTATCATTCATAGAGCGCCTCACGCCCGTCAGATATGGGTATGAGGCGTTTTTTCTTGTGAATCATTGATGATGACAGCCCCGCACCAGCCTCCCTTGTGGTGTCAACTACAGGCGGTCTCCACGGTGCTGCAAGCGATTCGCCGTGGACAGTCTGGCACAGCGGCCATGGATGCCGTTGCACTCCCATTGCGAGCGGGCGTGCAGGCACTGAGTTTTGAGGTCTTGCGTTGCCTTGGACGAGCCCAGGCGTTGCGCAGGCAGTTGGCATCGCGGGCGCCGCCGCCGCCGGTTGACGCACTGTTGTGCGTGGCGCTGGCATTGCTATGGCATCAGGAAGATGCCTGCTACGATGCCTTTACGCTGGTCAATCAGACGGTTGAGGCCGCCAAAAAATCGCTTGTCACCCAGCCCCAGGCGGGATTCATCAATGCTTGCCTGAGACGGTTTTTGCGTGAGCGCGCTGCCTTGATCGCGCTGACTGATGCCGACCCCGTGGCGCGCTGGAATCACCCCGCATGGTGGATTGAGCAGCTTCGGGTTGACTGGCCTGACCAGTGGCAGACCATTTTGGCATCCGCCGGGGGCCCTGGCCCGATGGTGTTGCGCGTCAACGCTCGCCAAACCACACCAGCGGCGTACCAGGTGCGACTGCGTGAAGCCGGCATGGACAGTTCACCCGTGGGGGATTGGGGTGTTGTGCTGGCAAGTCCTTGCGCCGTGCAACTGCTCCCGGGTTTTCTGGACGGTTGCGTGTCGGTGCAGGACAGTGCCGCCCAATTGGCGGCACCGCTGTTGCTCGCAGCACTGCCAAACCAGTCAGGTCTGCGGGTCCTTGATGCCTGCGCAGCCCCCGGCGGCAAGACCGCCCACTTGCTGGAGCTGGCTGACGTGGTGGTCACGGCGCTGGAGATTGACCCGGATCGCTGCGAACGCATACATCAGACCTTGGCTCGCCTGGGCCTGACGGCTGACGTGATCGCTGCCGATGCGGCTGATGTGTCGGCATGGTGGAACGGCGAGCCGTTTGATGCCATCTTGCTTGATGCACCCTGTTCTGCTTCGGGTATTGTGCGCAGGCATCCGGACATTCGCTGGCTGCGCCGTCAAACCGACATTGCCCAGTTGGCAGCGGTCCAAGCCCGTCTTCTGGCGCGCCTATGGCCCTTGCTCAAACCCGGTGGACACCTGCTCTACTGCACCTGCTCGGTGTTCCACGCAGAGGGAGAGCAGCAGCTTGATGCCTTTCTGGCAGGCCATCCGCAGGCGGTGATGCTGGCCAGCCCAGGGCATCTGTTGCCACTTGACAACGCACAAGCGGGCGCGCCCATGGACAATCGGGCCCATGACCACGATGGCTTTTACTACGCACTGCTTGAAAAGACAGCATCCTAGCTGGCTTTTGTGGTTGGTGGTGGCGATCTTGATGGGTTGGGCCGGCCCAGCCAGGGCCCAGCCAAGTGCGCCGGAAGTCCCGTTGCTGAAGCTGGAGCGCCTGGAAGAGAGTCTGTGGTTGTCGGTCCAGCTCAATGTGGAGCTACCGGCTGTGGTGGAAGAAGCGCTGCTCAAGGGCATCCCTATTTACTTTGTGGCGCAGGCAGACCTGCTGCGCGAACGTTGGTACTGGATGAACAAAAAAGTCGCCTCGACCCAGCGCAGCATGCGTTTGTCTTACCATCCGCTGACGCGCCGCTGGCGGCTTAATGTGGCATCTGGCGAAGCCGCTGAGGTCTCGCAGGGACTGACTCTCAACCAGAATTTCGAATCTTTGGCAGATGCCATGAGCACCATCCGGCGCATTTTTCGCTGGAAAATCGCCAATCTGGCAGAGCTCGAGCCCGGCAGCAAACATGTGGTCGATTTTCATTTTCAACTGGACGTGACGCAGTTGCCGCGGCCGCTGCAGATTGGCACCTTGGGGCAGTCGGACTGGCTGGTTTCGCGCGCGGCAACCCAGACGCTTGAGCCGGAGCCCGGCAAGTGAGCGTCTCGGGGCGCGGCAATCCGGTTGCCGAGGTCAAAAAGTCTCGCGCCTTGCGCTGGACCATCGGTCTGGGCTTGACGGCCATGGTCGCGGTGGGTCTGGTGCTGCTTTTTTTGCTGACACAGGCCACCACCAACCGTGACCTGTACGAGCGCAACTACACCCTCTTGTTTGCCGTCAACGTGGTGGTGGCTTCGTTGTTGCTGCTGGTGATTTGCTGGATTGCCTATCGCCTGCTCAGACGTTTGCAGCAAAAAAAGTTCGGCAGTCGCTTGCTGGTGAAGCTGGCTGCCGTGTTTGCGTTGGCCGGTTTTGCCCCGGGGATGCTGATTTATGTGGTGTCTTACCAGTTTGTTTCTCGCTCCATCGAAAGCTGGTTTGATGTCAAGGTCGAAGGCGCACTGGAGGCCGGCCTGAATCTGGGCCGGGCAACGCTTGAGGCACTGTCGTCCGATTTGGTTGCCAAAACCCGAGGTGCCGCTGCTGGCTTGTCCGAAACGCTCGATGCCAGCGCAGCCCTGCCACTCGAGCGGGCGCGCGAGGCCATGGGTGCCGACGACCTGATGCTGTGGAGTGCCTCGGGTCGGCTCATCGCTGCGGCCGGACAGTCACGTTACCGACTCACACCGGAACTTCCCACGCAACAGCAGTTTCGGGCCGCACGGGCACAGCAATTCGTCACCTGGGTCGAAGGCTTGGAAGAAGCAGCCACCCCACAGCCGGCCATCGCGCGCATCAAGGCCCTGGCATTGGTCAACAGCAATGATGTGGGGGCGTTGGCCGAGCCGCGCTACCTGCTGGTGGCCAAAGCCTTGCCATCCACGCTGGTCAGCAATGCCCTGGCGGTATCCCAGGCCAACCGTGAGTACCAGGAGCGTGCTTTGGCGCGAGAGGGCTTGCGGCGCATGTACATCGGTACCTTGACGCTGAGCTTGTTCATGGCAGTGTTTGGCAGTGTGCTGTTGGCGGTGCTGTTGGGCAACCAGATTGCGCGCCCGCTGCTGTTGTTGGCCGATGGTGTGCGTGAAGTGGCCGCTGGCGACCTGACGCCGAAAGCGTCTCTTGGGGGCAAAGATGAACTTGACGGTTTGACCCGCTCATTTGCCGAGATGACACAGCAGCTATTTGATGCGCGACAGGCGGTGCAAACCAGCATGATCGAGGTCAGTGCGGCGCGAGCCAATTTGCAGACCATTCTGGACAACCTGACGGCGGGCGTGCTGGTGCTTGATGCCAACGGTGCCATCGCCTCCTCCAATCCCGGTGCCACGCGCATCCTGAGATTGCCGCTGGCTGCCCACGAAGGCAAGCGGCTCGAAGACATTGATGGCTTGCAATCCTTCGGTGCCAGTATCTCGCAGCAGTTTGAGGCATTTTTGCTGCATGGTCCAGAGCGTAGCCTGGACCACTGGCAACAGTCGTTTGAGCTTGGCAACACCAGCGCCGGGCCGGTGGGACGACCGGCCAATGATGTCATTACCCTGGTTGCTCGTGGGGCCGAATTGCCCGGCCATCAACGTTTGCTGGTGTTTGACGATATCTCAGAAATTGTTTCGGCCCAGCGCTCGCAAGCCTGGGGCGAGGTGGCCCGGCGACTGGCGCATGAAATCAAAAACCCATTGACACCGATCCAGTTGTCGGCGGAGCGCCTCGAGATGAAGCTCACCGGCAAAGTGGGTGCGCCAGAGCAGGTGTTGCTGACCAAGTCGGTGAAAACCATCGTTGATCAAGTCGATGCCATGAAACGGTTGGTTAACGAGTTTCGTGATTACGCGCGCCTGCCGGCGGCTGAGCTTAAACCGGTTGACCTGAATAGCTTGGCGCTTGATGTACTTCATCTGTATGCCAATGACCATTCCAGTGTGCGTGTCGTCGCCGATCTTGACCCTGAGTGCCCGAATGTGCAAGGCGACGTTCAGCAGCTCCGCCAGGTGCTGCATAACCTGGTGCAAAATGCCCAGGATGCCACCGTCAGTGCGGGGCGCGCCGACACCCAGTATCCTGTGGTACTCAGAACCCAGTGGCGAGCCGCATCGCAGCGGGTTCGTCTGAGCGTGCTGGACTGTGGTACCGGCTTCCCGGAGAATATTCTCAAGCGGGCTTTTGAGCCCTATGTCACCACCAAGGACAAAGGCACCGGCCTCGGTCTGGCAGTGGTCAAAAAAATAGCCGACGAACATGGCACGCGGGTTGAAATCACCAACCGGCTGGTGGATGGACAGCCCATAGGGGCCCAAGTATCGTTATCATTCGCCATTGACCGTGGTGCGACAACCTCGCCAGGCTAGACCATCACAGCACAGACAATTTTCAAGGGAAACGCAAACACTATGGCAAACATTCTGGTCGTGGACGATGAGCTTGGCATTCGGGACTTGCTGTCTGAAATTCTCAACGACGAAGGCCACAGCGTCGAGGTTGCTGAAAATGCCGCCCAAGCACGTGCCGCGCGCCTGCGAGAGCGGCCGGATCTGGTGCTGCTTGATATCTGGATGCCAGACACCGATGGCGTGACTCTGCTCAAGGAATGGTCGGCCACCGGGCTGCTGACGATGCCGGTCATCATGATGAGCGGTCACGCCACCATCGACACGGCGGTGGAAGCTACCCGCATTGGTGCGCTGGCGTTCCTGGAAAAACCCATCACCTTGCAAAAGCTGCTCAAGGCGGTTGAACAGGGTCTGGCCCGAGGTTTGCTGCGCAAGCTGGCATCAACGCCTGCGAGTTCGCCACCACGGCCGGCAGAAGGTGTGGTTTATGCCGGCGAATTAACCCACAGCGCTGCAGTGCGGCCGCTTGATCTGGGTCCGCAGGCGACGCAGACTTTCATGCTCGACAAGCCGCTACGCGAGGGCCGTGATGAATATGAAAAAGCCTATTTCGAATTCCATCTGGCCAAGGAAAACGGCTCCATGACCCGGGTGGCTGAAAAGACGGGGCTCGAGCGTACCCACTTGTACCGCAAGCTCAAGCAGCTCGGGGTGGATCTGTCGCGTGGAAAACGCGCCTAACTTCGGGCGGTCATCCCTGCCTTTCAAACGCTGGCTGATGTTGGGCCTGACGGTGCTGCTGGTGCATCTGGGCTTGCTGGGGTCGATGCCCCTGACACTGAACCTGGGCTTTCCTGCAGATGTCACCGCATTGAGCTTTGCCACCCGCACCATTGTTCCGGTGCCCGTTGTGGTGCCACCTGCGGCAGTGCACCCGGCACGGCCCAGGGTGCGCCAGGCCGCCAAGGCGGCACCAGAGCTGCCTGCCCCGGCACTGGCCAACGACACAACCGGCGCGGCAACCGGCAGTGCCGCCACGACCGATATGGACTCGGCTGACGAATTGGCATCCGTCGCCCAGAGCGCAGACCGAACTGAAGCCGAAAACCCTGCGCCCGCCCCGGGCCCACCAGCTGCCAAGCCGCCAAGCTTCCACGCTGCCGCCCTGACGGGTTCGACCAAACTCATCTACCGGGTGCACGTCAACAGATTTCCCTTCACCCTCAACGGCGAGTTGTTATGGCGCAAGGTCGACACCCGCTACACCGCACGGCTGAGTTTCAGCGCCTTTGGCCAGAGTCGCACGCAAACCAGCCAAGGCCAGATCACGGATGCCGGGCTGGCCCCGGAGCGTTTTTCCGACAAGTACCGCAGTGAAGTGGCTGCGCATTTTAATTACCCGCTGGCCAAGGTAAGCTTCAGTGCCAACACACCCGATGCGCCGCTACTCCCGGGGGCACAGGACCGCCTGAGTGTGCTGGTTCAACTAGGCGCTCTGGTTGCCAGTGAACCCGAGCGTTACCGGCATGGCATGACGCTGACCATTCCGACCGTTGGACCACGGGATGCCGATTTGTGGATGTTTACGTTTGGGGATATCGAAGCCCTGGAACTGCCAGGGGGCACGCTCCAGGGCATCAAGTTGGTGCGCAACCCGCGCCAGCCCTATGACCAAAAAGTCGAAGTCTGGCTGGCCGCCCAACTCGGTTACCTGCCAGCGCGCATTCGCATCACCGACACCCATGGCGATGCCATCGACCAGCAATGGTTATCCACCGAGACTGCGGACGATGCCGATTGACTTTCACCCGGCCCTGAATTTGTGTCAATGGCACCCGTCCATCGCAGCCAACTGCAGGGCCAGTCAGATTCATGGATAATTTGCCCATGCACACGCTATACGACTCTGACACCTTTTCTGTGACGCACATGCTGGCTAACGCAATAACCGCTGACTTGCCTGGCGACGAGCAACGGGATGGTGAACAGTTGCTGATCGTGCCCCGACTGGCACGCCATGGTTTCGAGATTGTCGATAAACGCGCCAACAAAGAGGTTTATCTTGACGGCTCATGGGCCGAACTGTTTCAGCAGCAAATTTCTGCCTGGCAGGAAAAAACCCCGACCCAGGAAGAGGTCGAGGACAAGCTGGAGCAATACGCCGGCCTGGCACAAAACCCTGTGCATATTCATTAGTTTTCAGGGAATTCGGCCTTAAGCCCTTTACCCATATGCGCTGACAGCTATACATTGTGTAGCAAAATGGCGATTCCGGTTGGCAGGGTTGCACCTGCCACAATATGGCCCCTATGAATCCTGTTTACATTCTGACCCTGTCCTGCCCCGACCGCCTTGGCTTGGTGCATGCCGTTTCCGGTTTTTTGCTTGAACGCAGCGGCAATATCGAAGAAGCTGCTCAGTACAACGATGCGGGTACCGGCCTGTTTTTCATGCGGGTGCAGTTTGCCTGTGCCAAGCTGGGTTTTGATGAACTCAAACTGCAACTGGCCAGCTTCGCCCAGCCGTTTTTGATGCAATGGCAACTGCACGCCCAGGCGCAGCCCATGCGCACCGTCATCATGGTCAGCAAAGAAGGCCACTGCCTCAACGACCTGCTGTTTCGCTGGAAAAGTGGTCTATTGCCGCTGGAAATTTGCGCCATCATCTCCAACCACCGCGAGTTTTACCAACTGGCCGCCAGCTACAACGTGCCGTTTCATCACCTCCCCGTGACGGCTGCCACCAAAGCGCAGGTCGAGGCCCGGCAACTTGAAATCATTCAAAGTGAACAGGCCAGACTGGTGGTGCTGGCGCGCTACATGCAAATTCTCTCTGACGACCTGTGCCAGGCGTTAGCGGGTCGGGCGATCAATATTCACCACTCGTTTTTGCCCAGCTTCAAGGGTGCCAAACCCTACTATCAGGCGCACAACCGTGGCGTGAAGCTGATCGGTGCCACGGCCCACTATGTGACGGCCGATCTCGACGAAGGGCCGATCATCGAGCAGGATGTGGCGCGCGTGGACCATAGCAAAACGGTCGAAGACCTGACCGCCCTGGGGCGCGACACCGAAAGCCAGGTGCTGGCGCGTGCCGTCAAGTGGCATAGCGAGCACCGTGTGCTGATCAACGGGCACAAGACGGTGATCTTCAGGTAGCCCTGCGCTGGGCCATCAGTTCACCGAGGCGAATGGCCGCGCCGGGCTGCCACGCCGGGTTGAACTGCAGGTCGCTTTTGGGAAACAGCATCACCACCGTGGATCCCAGCAAAAAACGCCCCATCTCCTCACCCTGCTTGATGAGTTTGCTGCCATCTTCATAGCGCCAGTGCTGCAACCGGCGGCTGCGCCGGGCGTTCACCACACCATGCCAGACCGTGGCCATGCTGCCCACAATGGTGGCACCGACCAGCACCAACACCCACGGGCCGTGGGACGACTCAAACACACACACCACCCGCTCGTTGCGGGCAAACAGGCCGGGCACGCCGCGTGCAGTGGTCGGGTTCACCGAAAACAGCTCGCCCGGCACATAAATCATGCGGCGCAGCACCCCGTCACATGGCATGTGAATGCGGTGATAGTCACGCGGGCTCAGGTACAGGGTGGCATAGTGGCCGTTTTCAAACTGTTGCGCCAGGTCGATGTCGCCGCCCACCAGCGCCCGGCAACTGTACTGGTGCCCCTTGGCCTGAAAAATCTGTTGGCCGTTGATCGGTCCAAACTGGCTGATGGCACCGTCCACCGGACAAATCAGATCGGCTTTGGCCAGCGGTCGCGCACCGGCTTTGAGTTCACGGGTAAAAAAGTCGTTAAAGGTGGCGTAGCTGGCCGGATCCGGGTTGGCCGCTTCTGTCATATCGACCCGGTACCGGTGCGCAAACCATTGGATCAGTCGGGTCGTCAGTGCCCCACCCCGAACCGATGCAATTTGCCCGGCCAGCTGGGTCAGGGCCTGCTTGGGAATGAGGTATTGCGGCAGCACGGCAAGGCGGTCGGACATAAGGGCTAGCTGAATGGCGTTGAATGGACTATACCCGGTGGGGTGGGCCGGGATTTTACCCAGCCTGCATAAGTGCCTCGGGTGCCACAATGCAAGCCATGACCGCCGCCCGCATCCCGCCGATTCAATGCCTGCTGACTTTTGAGGCGCTGGCGCGTCTGCGCAGCGTGACACAAACCGCTGAAGAACTGTGTGTGACCCCCAGCGCAGTGAGCCACCGGGTCAAACAGCTTGAGCAGATCATTGGCACCAAACTGTTTGGCCGGGCCGATTTTTCGCTCACGGTCGAGGGTGTGGAATACCTGGCCCATGTACGCGACGGGCTGGCCATGTTGCAGCGTTTTCCCGGTTCGGCGATGGCACCTGGCAAGCGCAAGCTGCGTCTGGCGGTGACGCCGACCTTTGCCCGCTCGCTACTGATTCCGCGCTTGCGCCAGTTCACCGAAGCCTATCCTGAGATTGACCTGACCTTGCAAATTTCGATTCCGCTGCTCGACGTGGTAGCCGAAGACGCTGACCTGATGATTCGTTTTGGCACCGGGCGCTACGCCGATGTAGAGCACCTGTGCCTGATCAAGGACGAGGTCACGCCGCTGGCCTCGCCGACGTTTGTGCGCGAGCACGGACCCTTTGAGGTGGCACAAGACCTGGAGGGTGAGTCGCTGCTACGCAGCCCGCTAGAGCCCTGGCGCACCTGGTTTGCCGCCAACGGGTTGAACTGGCCCGAGCCGGTGGATGGTTCGCAATTCAACGACATTGGCCTGATGTGTGATGGCGCGGCTGCCGGCATGGGCATTGCCCTGGTGCGACTGAAGCTGGCCCAGCCCTGGCTGGAACACGGCACGCTGGTGCGGCTGGGCAGCGGCGCGGCGTTTGGCATCAGTGTGCCCAGCCCGCACGCCCATTACCTATGCTGGCGCACCGGCATGATGGATCGCTGGGAATGCCTCGCGTTTGCCGAGTGGCTGCAAAAAAGCCTGGGCTGAGGCTTTGACAAGAAATCGGGCGCAGTCCTTGTTTGAGCCTTGTTGTGAAGTTCGGTTAAGCGACCGGGGGTTCACGCTGGTCCAGCCAGCGTACCGAGCCACGATAAGCGTGCCAACTGGCGTGACCGAGCACGGGCCCCACCAGCAGCAGGCCCAGTGCCCAGGGCAGAAGCAGCGCCATGGCTGTCAGTCCGGCAATCCAGGCACCCCACAGCAACATTACGCCGGTGTTTTCCAGCACCACGGTGATGCTGGTGATGGCGGCCGAGATGGCATCGGTGTCGCGGTCCAGAATCATCGGGATGGAGACTGCCGAAATGGCGAAGACCAGCGTGGCAAAAATGCCGCCCACCACGGTGTAGGCCAACACAAATTCCAGATTGTCAGGGTTAAAAACCGCTTGTATCACCCCCGCCGATGAGGGCATGCCGGTGTTGAAAAATACCGCGATCACCACCAGCGAGGCCCGCCCCCACAGCAGCTCAAGCACGATCAGCACACCCACCAGCATGCCCATGCTGCGCAGGTGGCTCTTCCAGCAAGTGGCAGACGCGGCGAAACTCGGGATCAGCCCGAGCGTACGCCGTCGACTGATGTCGTACAGCCCCATGGCCAGAAAAGGGCCAACCAGCAGGCAGCCCGAGGCCATGGTCATGGTGAACTCCGGTTTGGCTTGAAACACGGCCGCCAAAATCAAGGCCATGCACCAGAATGCCGCACCATAAGACAGGCCAACGCCCGGGTGTGCTGTGAAGTCACGCCAGCCCAGACGCAACCAGAACCACGGCGCCGACCAGGCCAGGGACGTGATTTCCCGGGACGGTCCCTCAGAGGGCGGGGGGATATAGGGCGGCGGCGGAACTTCATCCTGAAAATTACTCATGGTGCGAGCCTAGCCCCTGCTCGCCGCGCTGACCATTCAGGAAAACGCTTATAGGCAGTGCTCAGTAGCCAAGAATAATTTGTGCGATCAAGC